>JAAYKS010000194.1 GCA_012522285.1 Clostridiaceae bacterium
CGGCACGGTTCGAACAGATGCATGTCGGTCCCTGCACATGGGAACTGCACGGCTAACGGTTGCGTTACATGGACAACGGGCCGGCTTGTATGCCGGCCCGTCGGTTATCCCGTTTTGCGTGGCGGCGAATCACACTTATCGCGCGACCCGTCTCCCGCTATGTCTCTTTCATGCAGGTGCGCCGGCCATCTCCCGATAGGCGGCATATCCCAGTTCCCAATCCGTCACTTTGCCGTCTTCGAGTGCCAGAATGCGGTCCGCGACCCGCTCGACGAAATACCGGTCGTGCGAGACGAAAAGCAGTGTGCCACGGAATCCCAGCAACATCGCCTCGAGCACCTCGCGCGAGTCGATGTCGAGATGGTTGGTGGGCTCGTCCAGCACCAGGAAGTTGACCTCGTCCTGGCTGAGGGAGCACAGCCGCAACCGGCTTTTCTCGCCGCCCGACAGTTGTCGGATTTTTTTGAACACATCGTCGCCGCAAAACAGTGCCCGGGCCAGGGTGGCTCGCGCCTGCGCGAGGGAGACGCCGTGCTCCCGGCAAAAATACTGCACCATGGTTTGGTCTTCGTCGTCGAACACGACCGTCTGGGGCAAATAGCCGATCCGAACGCCGGAGCCCAACCAGACCTTACCGTCTTCCGGCTCACACTCGCCCAGCAAGATGCGTAAAAGCGTCGATTTTCCGGATCCGTTGGGGCCCAAGAGACAGGCGCGATCCCGGAAAAACAAGTCGAACCCGACGCCGTCGAGCACCTGTTGCCCGCCGAACGAGCGGCGCAGGTTTTCGATGCGCAGCACCTCCCGGCCGGATCTCCGGTCGTCCCGGACCGCGAGCCGCATCTTGCGGGCGTCCCCCGCCGGCCGGTCCATCCGCTCCACTTTTTCCAGCTTGTGCTCCAGTACCTTGGCCGCACGGAACATGGCCACGCTGTCCCGCATCACGCCCCAGATCCGGTAGCGCTCGATCTGCCGCTCCATGCGCTCGATCTTTTTCTGCTGGTTCAGGTAGGCATGCATGGCCTGTTCGAAGCGGGCGTCTTTTTCCACGAGATAGGCACTGTAGTTGCCGATGTACTCTTCCGCATGGTCCGGCTGCAGTTCGACGATCCGCGTGACCGTGCGGTCCAGAAAGTGCCGGTCGTGTGACACGATGACCACCGAACCGCGGTAGGCGGACAAAAATGCCTCGAGCCACTCGATCGAGACGATGTCGAGATGGTTGGTCGGTTCGTCCAACAGCAGGATGTCTGGCTCTTCCAGCAGCAGCCGCGCAAAGGCGACCCGGGATTGCTCTCCACCACTGAGACGCCCAAACGTTGTTTTGCGCATCGTCGGACCGATCTCCAACCCCTGCATGATCTTTTCGATGCGTGTCTCGATCTCGTAACCGCCTGCGGCTTCGAACCGTTCCAGCAAGTTGCCGTATCGTCGAAGGGTGTCCTCAAGCTCGGATTCGGATTGCATCGACATGTCGGCCGTAAGACTTTCCAGTTGCCGGCGCATCTGTTCGATCGCGTCGAATGCCTCCGCACAGATCTCGTCGGGCGTGGCTTCGGACGGAAACGTCAGCGTTTGGTCCAGACAGCGGATGCGCGCCTCCTTGCGGAGGATGACACTGCCCGCATCGACCGACTCTCGGCCGGTGACCATTCGGAGCAAGGTGGTTTTGCCGCACCCGTTCGGACCGATCAGGCCGATCCGGTCTCCGGACATGACTTCAAACGTGATATTTCTGAAAACGGGGTTGGCCCCATAACTTTTTTCGAGTTGGTTTATCGCCAGGTCGATCATGGATTCCTCCCATACCGCGGGGCGTACGGCATCCAAACAATAAAGCCCCGAAACCGCTTGCGCGCTTCGAGGCCATTCTCACCTGGGTCAGGACCTGAAAAAGTCCTGTTGTTTCGGGTGAAGAGAGAGCGCCGACTGGCTCAGCGGATGTGTTCCTATTCGAAAATGGGCATACGTATCCCGCAACCGACGTCAATCGGCTGTTCTCAGACTCGTGAATGCTGTCCATCTCGCAAAGGGACTCATCGCTTTTCCTTTCGGCAGAACTGTTGATCTTGTAACGAAAACCAGCATAATGACTCTCGCCGGAAATGTCAAATGGTCTCACAGCGCGACAGGATCAGAGGCCCGGTTCACTGGTGCAGGTCACAATAGACGTGTTTTACGGTGTGTACTACAATATGGAACAGACTGCCGGTGCGGGAAGGAAGCGCGAATGATCGAAAAGAGATTTGTGAAAAAGGAGGCCATCGATAAAGGATGGTCGGGAGATACGAAATTCCGTGTCACCACAGTGGAAGGAATCTCTTACTTGCTGCGCATATCCCCTGCGGACCGGGCCGAAGCCAAACGGGCTGATTTTGAACGGATGAAACACGTCGAGGCGCTCGGCATCCCGATGTGCCGTCCGATCGCATTTGACACTGATCCGGACGGAGCCTACTCCCTGCAAAGCTGGATCGACGGCGTGGATGGGGAAGTAGCCGTCCCGCTCTTGTCCGACACGGAACAATACGTGATGGGTCTCGAAGCGGGGAGGATCCTCCGGACGATCCATACGATTCCGGCACCTCCCGGACAGGAAAGCTGGGAGAGCCGCTACAACCGGAAAGTGGACCGCAACATCCGCAATTACCAGGCCTGTCCCGTCCACTTTGACGGCGCGGCGCGTCTGATCCGCTATCTCGAGGCAAACCGGGAACTGCTCCGGGACCGGCCGCAGAGCTACCAGCATGGGGATTACCACGTCGGCAACCTCATGGTCGACCACAGCGGAAAGCTCGTGGTCATCGACTTTGACCGCAGCGATTACGGAGATCCCTGGGAGGAATTCAACCGGATCGTGTTTTGTGTACACGTCTCACCTCTGTTTACTTCAGGTATGGTCAATGGATATTTCGACGGGCAAGTACCACCCCTGTTTTGGCGGTTACTCGCCCTGTACATCGCCAGTAATACACTGGCTTCGGTCCCCTGGGCCCTCCCGTACGGGCAGTCAGATGTCGATACGATGCTGGATCGCGCGCGGGATGTGCTTTCCTGGTATGGCGACTTCCACGATCCGGTGCCATCCTGGTATCATCCGGGCTATTACCTGCAGGAAATCGACGGGGTGCCCTATAAATTGAAAGCCCCGTTCGATTTTGGTTTCCTGTCCCGATTTGGAACCGTGTTCAAGGTGTATGACGACCAGGATTCCGGAAACATCTGTTTTGGCATCCAGTCGGTCGGAGAACGCCTGTTCGTGAAGTTCGCCGGCGCGCCCACTGAACAATACGATGGAACCGCGGCGGATGCCGTGGCCCGGTTGCGTGCGGCATGTCGCGTGTACGAGGACCTCGCACATCCGAACCTGATACGGCTGATCCGCACCGAACCCTGCAGCGGCGGACTGGCGTCGGTCTTCGAATGGGTGGACGCGGTCTGTATGGGCCGGATGTATCCCGCGTCGAGGAAAGCGTTTCACCTCCTGCCGCAAGCGGACAAGCTCCACATCTTCGAGGACATCCTGTCATTTCACGCCCACGTGGCGGCATGCGGATACGTGGCGGTCGATTTTTACGACGGATGCGTACTGTACGATACGGCACATCAGAAAACGATGATCTGCGACGTCGATCTCTACGAGAAAAAGCCCCACACCAACCAGGTAGGCCGGATGTGGGGAAGTGCCCGGTTCATGTCGCCGGAGGAGCATACACTGGGAGCCGTAATCGACGAAGTGACCAATGTCTACACCATGGGCGCGACCGCCTTTGCTTTGTTTGGGGAGGATGGCAAGCGTACCCCGGAGGCGTGGACCTTGTCCCGCGCGCACTACGACGTGGCCGCTATCGCAGCCAGCGACGTCCGCGATCGTCGGTATCCGTCGATCCAGGCGATGATCCGCGCCTGGGAAGCGGCATGGGGAGCAAGCAGGCCGACCTGACGGGTCAGTGCGTGGTCTGCGCCTCAACGAGACGCTCGCCGCAGTACATCGCGCGCAGTTTGGGTTTTTCGATTTTGCCGGTCGGATTGCGGGGGACCGGTGCAAAAAGGATCGTGCGGGGGCGCTTGTAGCGCGGCAGGTCCACACAAAATTCCGCGATCTCGTCTTCCGTGCAGGACATGCCTTCCTTGATCTCGATGATCGCCGCCGTGATTTCACCGAGCCGCGGGTCGGGCAGGCCGATCACCGCGACATCTTTGATTGCGGGATGCGACCGGAGGAAATCTTCGATTTGAACCGGATAGATGTTTTCTCCACCGGTGATGATGACGTCTTTTTTGCGGTCGACGAGGAAGATGAACCCGTCTTCGTCCATCCGCGCGACATCTCCCGTAAACAGCCACCCGCCCTTGAGGATTTCCGCGGTGGCCTGCGGGTTGTTGTAGTAGCACTTCATGACGCCCGGACCCCGGACGATCAGTTCTCCGACTTCGCCCTGCGCGACCGGAACGCCCTTTTCGTCGACAATGTCGGTTTCCCAGAGATACCCGGCTTTGCCGATCGCTCCCACCTTGTGGATGTTTTCCATCCCGAGATGGACGCAGCCCGGGCCGATGGATTCGCTCAGTCCGTAGTTGGTGTCGTATTGGTGGGATGGGAACACTTGTTTCCATCGCCGGATCAGGCTGGGCGGAACGGGCTGTGCGCCGATGTGCATCAGTCTCCACTGGGCGAGACGGTAATTGTCGAGTTTGATGTCGTCGCGTTCGAGTGCGTCGAGGATGTCCTGGACCCAGGGCACGAGCAGCCAGACGATGGTCGCCTTCTCTTCGGAGACCGCCTGCAGCACCCACTCCGGCTTGACCCCGCGCAAGATGACCGCGCGGCTTCCGACCAGCAGACTCCCGAACCAGTGCATCTTGGCTCCGGTATGGTAGAGGGGAGGGATACACAAAAATACGTCGTCATGGGTCTGTTGGTGATGGTTTTGCTCGGTCAGGCAGGCCGAGACCAATGCGGCATGGGAATGAAGAATCGCCTTGGGAAATCCGGTGGTACCGGACGAAAAATAGATGGCCGCGTCGTCCTCTTCCTTCAACTCGACCGCGGGTGCGGTCGAAGAGCAGTAGGAGACCAGCCGGTCGTAGCTGTCCGCGAATGTCGGTTTGTTGTCGCCGACAAAGAAGAACGTGTTTACGCCGTGCAGATGGTCGAACACCTGCTCCACCCGGCCGATGAACTCCGGACCGAACACCAGTGCGTCGACCTCCGCAAGGCCCAGACAGTACTGGATCTCCTCCGCGGTGTAACGGAAGTTGAGCGGCACCGCGAGTGCGCCGGTTTTCAGAATGCCAAAATAGATGGGCAGCCACTCGAGGCAGTTCATCAACAGAACCGCGACTTTGTCGCCTTTTTGGATGCCTCGCGTGAGCAAAAGATTGGCGAAACGGTTCGCTTTGATGTCGAACTCTTTCCACGTCATTTCCCTGCGATATCGGTCCGACGAGGTGGACTCGATCAGGTTGTACTCCCGCCAGGTGACGGTATGCTCCGGCTGATTCGCCGGATTGATCTCGACCAGACTGTTCTCGTTGGGGTACAGTTTCGCGTTCTTTTCCAAAAAATCTACGATTGCCATGCTTCCTGCCCTTTCCTGTATAACCGGAGAATAAAACTGCCATGCTGCCGTGGACTTCGTTTCCGTACCTTCTCAGTCTAATAAAATCTGCGGACACGTCAACCATTTGGGCACCATAAAGATGAAAGCCAGGTTTTGCCGCATGAGGATTGGACCTATAATAGTTGCAATGATTTCTAAGCCGAGGGGGCTTGTTGACATGGATGTTGCGATCGACTTGTCTGGTACCACGCTGGAAACCGACCGTCTGTTTCTGCGGCCATGGGAGCCGGCAGACCTCGACGATTTTTATGCCTACGCCTCGGTGCCCGGCGTCGGTGAAATGGCGGGCTGGCCGCACCACGAGTCCCCGGCGTTGTCAAAGAGGATTCTCGACTCGTTTATCGCCGGCAAGGATGTATTTGCGGTCGTCCTTCGGGAAACCGGTCGTGTGGTGGGGTCGCTGGGGCTCCATGGTTCCTGGGCCAACGGGGATCCCGCATATGTGAGCCTGACACAAAAGGAAATTGGATATGTCCTGTCCAAAGAACAGTGGGGGAAAGGCTTGATGACGGAGGCGGTGCAGGCCGTGATCTGGTTTTGTTTCGACACCCTCGGACTGGACGCGGTCACAATCGGACATTTTTCGACCAACAATCAGTCCCGGCGCGTGATCGAAAAATGCGGGTTTTGTTTCGTCCGGGAAGGGGTATTTTTCTCCCAACAAATGGATAGACAGTTCGAAGACCGGAAATACATTTTGATGAATCCGACCCGCTGCAAGGCGGGGATTGACACGTCACCGGTGTGATACAATCAGAACAGCTAAAACGTTATTCCAGGAGTTGTCCGTGACAAAATCCGGGATCAAATCCATTGCCGCGATGTTGAACCTGTCTCCCGGCACGGTGTCGATCGTGTTGAACGGCCGGGGGGATGAGCTCCGTATTTCCCGACAGACACAGGCGCGCATTCTGGCGGCGGCAAAGCAGCTGGGCTACAAGCCCAATCTCCACGCGCGGCGGCTGCGGCAGAAGGCCGGACCCGGGCAAACCGCGGTCATCGGCGTATTGTGGTCCACGGAGTATTCCGCGGATGTGTTGGTCCGATTTTTCGACGGGATTCAGCACGCGATGCTGGAAGACGACGCGGATATCGAAGTCATCTATAAACCTTATCCCTACGGGTCGATCGACAAGGTCGGCGACGTATTTGAGACCAATCCGTTTCACGGTGTGATTCTTTTTGGAGCGGCAGACCGGGATGTGGAGCAAGTCAAGGCGCTGCGTCCCAGGATGCCGATCGTTCTGTTCAACCGTCGGAATGACACCTACAGTTCCGTCTGTGTCGACGAGTACGACACCGGTGCCAAGGTGGCACGTCTGTTTCACGCCCGGGGGCACACCTCGGCAGGACTGGTGGAGGCCAACCTGGGACTGCAGCACCACGCCCAGCGCCACAGCGGGTTCGTCGAAACCTGCACCTCGCTCGGCGTGACGATATTGCCGGAACACATCCGGCAAGGCGCCAACAACGAAGAGGGCGGACGGACCGCGACCGAAGCGCTGCTGCAGTCGGACTCTGTGCCGACCGCATTGTTTTTTATGATGGACAGCATGGCACACGGAGCGTATCCGGTGTTTGAACGGCGGGGAATACGTGTCCCTGACGACATCGAAATCGTGGCCTACAACGATTCCGCGATCAACCGGCTGCTACGGCCGAGCCTGACTGTGGTGGACCTGCCGGTGCAACGGCTCGTACGGGCCAGCATCCGGCTGCTGCTCGAAATGATCGGCGGCCGGCATCCGGAGCCGGTAACACGCTTCGAAGAGACATTTTTTGTCTACCGGGAGACATGCGGCGGGTTCCCGGAATCCTGACCCGAACGCATACAAGAAAAGGAGACGGCACATGTTGAGACAAGTGACAGTCGAAACCGGCACATTGCGGGGAATCCCCGCGGCAGATCCACGGATCACGGCTTTTCTGGGAGTGCCCTTTGCGGCTCCGCCGGTCGGTGCGCTCCGGTGGCGTGCCCCACAACCGGCTGCGTCGTGGGATGGAGTGCGTACGGCACTGGAATTCGCTCCGATCTCGATGCAGCGGATCCCGGGGCTTGCTGCGGATGACATCTACACGCGGGAGTGGAACGTAGACCCCGAGATTCCGATGGACGAGGACTGTCTGTACCTCAACGTATGGACTCCCGCCAAGCGTACCGATGAAAAACTCCCGGTGTATGTATGGTATTTTGGCGGCGGTCTCCAGGTGGGCAACCCCGCCGAGATGGAGTTCAACGGAGAGCGGATCGCCCGCCGCGGGATTGTGGTGGTCACGGTCAATTACAGGGTCAATGTGTTTGGCTTTTTGGCACATCCCGAGCTGACGGCCGAGGATCCCGCGTTTCCCGCCAACTTTGGCAACCTCGACCAGAAGGCCGGGACCGAGTGGGTCCAGCGCAACATTGCGGCATTCGGCGGTGACCCGGGGAACATCACGATCGGTGGACAGTCGGCCGGCGGCGGGAGCGTGTTGACCCAATTGGCATCCCCGCTTACCGAAGGGTTGTTCCAGCGGGCGATTGTGCAAAGCGGCATCATGCTCGGCGGATACGCGGACCGCTCCCCGCTCCGGCGGCAGACACTGGCGGACGCGGAAAAGGAAGGCGAGGCATTCTTTGGCTTCCTTGGGGTAAAGACACTCGAAGAGGCACGCGCGATCGACGCGCCTACCCTGCGGGACAAGGCACTCGAGTATAAGGGATTCTGGGGGACGGTCGTCGACGGCAACTACCTGCCAGCGGGTTCGATGGAACGGATCCTGCAGAACAAGCGGCACAAGGTCCCGCTCCTGATGGGTCATACCGCATCTGAATTCAAAGCGGTTCCGGAGGCCGATTCGTTCGCGGCTTTCGAACAGCTCGCGCGCGACAAGTTCGGAGACCGGGCGGAAGAATTCCTCCGGATCGTCCGGGCGGATACACTGGAGCAGACGATTGCCAACGCCACCTACAGCCCCATCGAGCTAGGTGTCCGAGCTGCCTACGCCCAGACCGCAAAGATCCCGGATGCGCCGGACAACTACTACTATATGTTCGACGCCGACATCCCGGGCTGGGATCATCCCGGCACGTTCCACTCGGTCGACCTGTGGTTCTTTTTTGAGACCCTGGCCGCGTGCTGGCGTCCGTTCAAAGGTCCCCACTACGATCTGGCGCGGCAGATGTGCAATTACTGGGCCAATTTCATTCGGAGCGGGGATCCGAACGGGCAAGACGCGGACGGCACGTCAATGCCTGTCTGGCAACCTTACGAGAATGACGCGGGCCCCATGGTGTTTGCAGACACACCGGCGATGGCGGAATCGGATTCTGCAAGTCCGCTGATGCGGTTCCTGGTCGACTTCCAGCTTGCCGCGCGCCCGGTATAGACACAACGCAAAAAAAATGATGCGGAAGAGTTATCTCCCGCAATAACACGAGGTGGTACGATGTCAAATTTCAAGCAACTTTCAACTCTGCTCGAATCCTTTATCCAGGCAGGCCCGCCGGGCTGCGCGTTTGGGATCGCGCAAAACGGGAAAGTCCTCCACGAGAGTTATCACGGGATGGCCGACGTCGAGGCGGGGACACCGATGGACGAGAACGCGGTGTTCCGCCTGTATTCCATGACCAAGGTCATCGTCTGCACGGCTGCGATGATCCTGTTCGAGCGAGGCAAATTTCTCCTGAGCGACCCGCTGTACGAGTACTTCCCCGAGTATCGGGATATCCGGCGCGTTCAGTCCAGCCCGAACGGAAACATGAGTATTGTACCGGTCAAAAACCCGATGCTGGTCCGGAACGCGTTTTCCATGTCGGTCGGGCTCCCCTATGCGATGGGCGAATCCTATACTTCCAAGGCGATGCGCCAGGTGCAGGAAGGGCTGCGGGAAAAGCACGGCAAGTACGATCTGCGCACCGAGATTCGGGCCATCGCTGATGTTCCCATCGCATTCGAACCGGGGACGCATTGGTTGTACGGCTACGGGCATGAGCTCGTCGCCGGCCTCATCGAAGCCGCGTCCGGCATGCGCATCGGAGCGTTCATGCAAAAAGAGATCTTTGATCCGCTCGGGATGACCAGCACCGGTTACCGGTTCTTTGGCGACATCGAGAACCGGATGGTTCCGATGTACCGCCGCAATCCGGATGGCACCCTCAGCCGCAATGTCGGCATGTTCGACGATCGGCACCAGCCGGATGCCATCTACGAAGGAGGCGGGGCTGGCCTGTTCTCGACCGTGCGGGATTATCTGCGGTTCACACAGATGCTGGCAAACGGCGGAGAACTGGACGGGGTGCAGATTCTGGGACGCAAGACCATCGATCTGATGCGCCGGAACCAGTTGAATTCCGACCAGTTGGCGGACTTTTCCAACACGTATCTCGCGGGATACGGCTATGGCCTGGGCGTCCGCACCCTGATGGACCCCGCTGCCGGCGGGAGCAACGGCTCGATCGGGGCGTTCGGCTGGACCGGCGCCGCCGGGACCTGGACCGAGATCGACCCGTCCGAGAGGCTGTCGATCGTCTATATGCATCAAACCATGCCCAACATGGAGGAGTATCACCACCTGCGCGTACGCGCGGCCGCATACGGTTGCGTATAGTGCCCTGAACAGAGGTGCCCGGTGCAAAATACCGGGCACCTCTGTCTTTTCCCAAGCCCGCAAGGATAGTAAAACCCGTGCGAATCGGTTGATCGGTCGGGATCCGCCGCAGTGTAACCATCGTTGCGAGTTGAAAAGCCGGTCCGTGGTATCCTAAGTCACGGGAAATAATCCGCCTGAAACTGTACGGAGGACCTCAATCGGCATGGATGAGTCGCTGACCCGAGGACCGATCCGGAAGCATCTGCTCCGGATGGCGATCCCCATGAGCATCGGCATGTTTTTCAACACGATGTTCAATGTGACGGACACGTTCTTTGCAGGCAAGCTGGGAACACAAGCGCTGGCCGGCATGTCAGTGTCGTTCTCGGTGTTTTTCATCCTGTCCGCATTCGTGTCCGGCATCGCGACCGGCGTGGCGGCTTTGCTGTCCAACGCGCTCGGGCGGGAAGACAACTCACAGGTCGAACAATTCACGATAAACGGTCTCTTCCTGACGCTGGCTGTCAGCCTGTTGTTGTCCGTCGTTGGCTTTCTGTTTTCTCCCTTTCTGCTGGTAATACTCGGTGCGGAAGGGGAAGCGCTCGCCGCCGGGACGCGGTATGTGCGCACCATTTATGCCGGGACGGTCTTTTTCGGATTGAACGCAACCTTGAACGCTTTTCTCAGTGCGAGAGGCTGGACCAAGCCGTATCGCAATTTTCTGATTGTCGGATTTCTGGCAAACCTGGTGCTGGATCCGCTATTGATCTTCGGGTGGCTGGGGCTGCCGAGGCTGGGGACCATTGGCGTTGCTCTTGCGACGGTCGTTGTCCAAATGGTCGGGAATGTTTATCTGGCATACAAGGTCCGGTGTCTGCTGGGCCTGAGGGTGACTCGGGAGACGTGGAAGCTTATCAACCTGACCCGCCAGCTGGAGATTCTGGCACAGGGGATTCCTTCGGCACTCAACATGCTGACGGTCGCGGTCGGTGTTTTTGTCATCAATCTTTTCATCTACCGGTTCGGAAACGACGCGAGTACGGCCGGTTACGGCGCGGCCATGCGACTGGAACAATTGGCATTGATGCCGGCGCTGGGACTGAACGCCGCCACACTGACACTCACGGGCCAAAACTACGGGGCGGGTCGACTGGACCGCGTGCGCGAGACCTTTTTTACCGCGCTCAAGATCGGGCTTGCCATCATGACCGTCGGGATGGTCCTGATCTATCCGTTCGCACCTTTTTTCATCGGTCTGTTCAACGACGACCCACGCGTGATCGCCGAGGGGACGCGTTACCTGCGGATTGAATTTATCGCATTCAACGCCTACATTCTCATCAACGTCTGCCTATCCGTCCTCCAAGGTCTCAAAAAACCCCGCTATGCAGTCTGGATCGGGATCTACCGGCAGGTGGCGATGCCGTTGCTGTTGTTCAATTTTCTGGGAATCACGATGGGGTTGGGGCTGGTTGGGGTCTGGTGGGGCATCGTCATCACTACTTGGACCGGCGCGCTCGGCATGTTGCTGCTGACCCGGTATGAGTATCGAAGAATTGTCCGGTTGGACAGTGCGGCCGACTCGACACATTGAAACATCGAATCCGTCACCCTCATGCGATGGCGCGGAATGCCCGCCTGTGCAAAAATGGTATATGGAACAAACACGGAGAGGGAGGCGAAACATGGAAATCAGAAAACTGGGTAGAACCGGTCTTGAGATTACGAACCTCAGCTTTGGGACCATGGAGCTGCGGTTGTTGGACACAGTCCACTCGGGACGGATTTTAAACGAGGCGCCGGACAGAGTCGTCAACTACTTCGACACCTCTCCCGAATACCCCATGAGTGAGTATTTTATCGGCCAGGGCATCGCTCACAGGCGGAGTGAATACATCCTCGCGACCAAATGCGGGGACAACATGACCGGCATCGGGCCGCTGTACCGGTTTGATCGCAAAACCATTCTGGACAATCTGGACGAGAGCTTGCGCCTGATGAAGACCGACTACATCGACGTCTGGCAACTGCACGGAGTGGTGCCCGAGTTTCTCCCCGGAGGAGAAGCAGGGGAGGCCATGGAAGCCATGCGCGAGGCCAAAGCCGCAGGAAAAGTCCGCCACCTCGGTCTGACCGTACGCAACGGAGGTCCGTCTGAATACGGATACCCGGCCGGGTTTGGCTACAATTCGCTCCCCCGGTTCGCCCCCTGGAAAGACATCGAGGTCGTCCAGCTGGTCTACGGCGGCCTGACGCGTTTGAGTGAGAACGTGATCAGCAAGGCCAACCGTGAATACAACACGGGGATCATCGCCCGCGGGATCATCAAAAAATACGACGACCGGTACGATGCACGGTTCGAGGCATCCAAAATCAGCGAGCTGTTTGAGTCTGGCGAATCGCGGAATGACTTTTTGCTTCGGTTCGCCCTGACCCACCCCGACATCGCGTCCGTCCTCATCGGGACACGCAACATCGAACATCTCGTGGAAAACGTACAAACTGCCACCCGCGGGCCGCTGTCGGCCGATATTTATCGGGAGGCCAAGCGGAGATTGGATTTTGCCGGGGTCGTCGCCGGTCCGGCGGAGTTTTAGGTGAAACCCTACAAGCTGAGATGGCTCATAGGTCGCGAGGCTCGGCCGTAAAGGGCTCCTCGCTGGAATAGATGGGGTCAAAGAACCCCTCATACGGGATGTCTTCTTCCAGACACCGGATGAGATAGGACAGTTCCTCGTCGCATGCCAGGGATCCCCCTTCGCGCCGCATCACCTCACATGCGTCCACGATGTTTTCCATGATGGTCACATCGATGAACAGGGGCAGCCGGTCCAGCATTTCCGGATCGAGGGGTGTCTCGGAGACATAACCTTCGAGAATCGTGTCGAAATACGATTTCATAAAGTCCCGGCGCTTGTTCGCGTCCGGTTCAAACTGGACCCACCCCACCCCGTGTGTCCACAGGGTTGCCAGATCGTACAGGTACCAGCAGAAGCACGCATTGTCAAAGTCGAATACGGTGATGTCCCCGGTCTCAAAATCGATGGTGTAGTTGCCATCGCTATAGTCGAAATGAACCATCCCGTAGTTCGCCGCGCTTTTGTCCAGACCCGCGAGAGCCGTCAGCAGATCCCCCATTTTGCGTTTGACCACGGACAGTGAGTCGGGGAGGAGAGAGTCGATGTATTCCAGGTTGAATCGGTCGGAGAAGTCGGAACGCGGGTGATCCGGCGCGAATTGTTTCGAGAGCTGGTGGATTTTCCCCAGGGTTTTCCCGGTGTTGTAAAAATACTCGGACAGGGGAGCCCCTTTCCGATAGCGATACTGGTTGTCCACCAGCAGGATGCCCCTGGCTTTTTTAAACAGACAGACATAGTAGGTGTGACCGTCGTGATCCATTTCAACCAGCAGAGATCCGTCTTGGGCCGGAAGTACGTCCGCGACATTCGCGCCATGGTCAACGAGATACCGGATATATTCGATCTCACCCAACAGATCTTCTCGGTTGCGGTCAGGCAGATAGGCAATCCGGATCATCCGGTCATTGTCTCCCTCCATTGAGCAGCGGTAGAAGACATTCCTCCCACCCTCGTGTGCCGGAACCGGTTCGATGCACGACGCCCCCTCCAGCCCGTATCGTTCCACAATAGCCGGCAACAAATAGGTGTTTGAGATGGATACGACGTCTCCGTGTGTCATGTATTCTCCTGTCTTCCCCCTGGGGGCGGTGCGAAAGGTATATGCGTCTCGAATCGTGATTGGTGGATACTACGGGCAGGGATAAATGGCTCCTTCTTTCAATGAAACCGATCTACAGAATACACCATGGCATGACACATGAACCGGGCGAGACCGACACCGAACTTGTCGATGTTGGGTGTAAATCGTTCGTCGTCGACGTACATCTGGCCGAGACTGCGAAAGGCTTCGAGAGTAACTGCCCATAGTATTCAGGAGATCGTACCATTCCTTGATACCCTTACTTTTAGTCTACGTTAAACAGGACCCGCCGGAGCATGCGTGAAATGGGCATCTACACATGGACTACGAGCTGTTGAGCACACTGGAGAAGGGATATGTAGAAGAAATCGGTACGCCCAGAGAATTGCGAGCCATGCTGAATGCCTATATGCCGCAGTCCAGCCAATATCGGCTACACTCCTCGCTGGATGGATTCGTTCCAGCAAACCGTTACCTCGGTCAACCGCTCACGCAAGCGGGTGTTTAACGTAGACTAAAAGTACCGGAAAAAATCACATGCAGGTCCGGAAAAAATCATCAGGAAATCCCGGGAAAAATCGAGATAAAAAGAGGACAGTTGAAACGCTGTCCCCTCATACCTAGCATGAGGAATGGCAACTTTTTGCTCCTGAGAAGCCAAGAAAGATTCAATCTGCAGGAATCTCAGTATCAAGTTAAGGCATGGCTTGCTGACTTGTTGAGGCTGGAAGACAACGAGTGGAAGTTTATTGAAGCCTTTCGAAAAGAAGTGCTTCTCCGCCAAACTATAAAAAGCGCCATTTTTGGCGCTTTTTATAGTTTGGCGGAGAAGGTGGGATTCGAACCCACGTGCCCTTGCGGACAACTCGATTTCGAGTCGAGCTCGTTATGACCACTTCGATACTTCTCCGCGAATCGTCCCTTATTTTATCCACCGGTAAGAGTCTTGTCAACGAACGCGCAGTGCGCGGCGCAACGCGCGGATGGCCCCCAGTACAGGCAATGCGCCGAGGATAGCCACCCCCAGCGGCAGGAAGCAAATCCAGTCCGACCACACCGCCGGCAGGAGGGGTTTCATCCGTTGCAGGAGATAACAGATGATCGAGCCACTGGCGCCGATCATCACCATGTTCAGAGGTAGAGAATAGGGGCGGTGTGAGGCGTGACGCCGCCGGATCTCTTCCGGATTGTCGCCATATCGCACGCGGGCGATCTGGTCCAGCAGCATCCAGGTATAAATGATTGCAATCAACAGGACGGCGGTGATGGATAGAGCGACTACCAGCCAGATCAGGAGATTGTCGGACTGCGCTGCTGCGGCAGGTGTATACATGGCAGGCCTCCTCCGATGTTGTTTGTTCGATTATAACGCATCCCGGGGGCGGATGCCGCTTGGCCGCCCCCGGGATGCGTGTCTTGACAGAACCTATGGTTCAGAGTGCCTTTTCGCCCTCTTCGCCGGTCCGGATCCGGATGACCTCTTCCACTGGATAAACAAAGATCTTGCCGTCCCCGTATTCTCCGATGGGCGCGGATTCCAGGATGGCTTTTTTGACCACTGGGACATCCTGGTCCCGCACGACCAGATCCAGCATCACTTTGGGGATCAGGTCGAGCACGTATTTTTCTCCGCGCCAGACCTGCTGGATACCCTTTTGGTTGCCGCTGCCGATGATGTCCGTAATCATGATTCCTTTGCAGACTCCCGCCCGTTCCAGCGCGGCGCGTACATCGTTGAGTTTTTCCGGTCGGATGACCGCTTTGACTTGTTTCATAGTCCCGCTTCCTTTCTGGTATCGTTGGCAATATATGCCGGGCATTTTATGCCGGATGATGGAGTGCCCTGTACGTCACTCTTTAGGGACTACGGCTGCGCTGTAGGAATTGCGATGGATGACAAACTCGGGATACGCGACGTTTCCGTGCTCGCCGATGTCCAGACCTTGGATCTCCTCCTTGAGTGAAACCCGGATCCCGACGGTTTTCTTGATCAGCCACCAGACCAGCAGAGACGCGGGCAGGACAAATGCCGCGACGGTGACGACCATCAGCGCCTGTGCTCCCAGCAGTCCGAATCCACCGCCGAACAGGAGACCGTTGCCGGTCGCGACCCCGGTGATGGAGTCCTGCGCGAACAGTCCCACCGCGAGACTGCCGAACACCCCGTTGACCAGATGCACCGACAGGGCGCCGACCGGGTCGTCCAGCCGCCTGCGGTCAAAGAACATCACGGCCACGACCACGAGCACGCCGGCCAGTCCGCCGATCAAGAGTGCACTCGATACGCTCACAAACGCGCAACCTGCCGTGATGGCCACCAGACCTGCGAGCAATCCGTTGATGCTCATGCCGAGGTCGGGTTTTCCCATGAGCAGCCAGGCGGTGGCGGTCGATGTCAG
>JAAYKS010000195.1 GCA_012522285.1 Clostridiaceae bacterium
AGGGCTCGAAAAGGCCTACAAAAGAGAACCCGTCCTGCGCGGGGTCTCTTTTTGCGTCGAACCGGGGAACGTGCTCGGGGTCTGCGGCAACAACGGCGCCGGCAAGACGACCCTGGTATCGGTGCTGGCTTCGGTGCTTCCGGCAGACGCCGGCCGGATCTCTCTGATGGGGGTGCCGGTCGAGGCGGGGGTCCCGTACCGGCGCATGATCGGCTATGTGCCCCAGGGGATCGCACTCGCACCCCGGCTGACCGTCCGGCAGAATCTGCTGTTCTGGGCTTCGGTACAGGGATTGCACGGCAGCGAGGCGCGGGAGGCGGCCGCGGAGGCTGCCCGGTTGTCCGGGTCCTCTGCCTTTTTGGAAAAACAAGTCGCCCGGCTGTCCGGCGGTATGGCCCGGCGGGCCAATCTGGCGGCCGGCATCCTGGGGCGGCCGCAGCTGCTGTTGCTGGACGAACCGACTGCCGGGATTGACGAACAGACTCGGGACGTCATCCTCGAGGCGGTACGGGTGCAACGGAACCGGGGGACGATCGTGGTGATGGTCAATCACTACGCCAACGAGATGGCCGCGGTCTGCGACCGGATCATCACTCTCCGGGACGGCGTGGTAGGCGAGGGGATGGCCTCCCGTGTTACGTAGGCTGGACGGACTGTACCTTCGCGAAACCTGTCACGTCCGGACCTGGGCGTTTCTCGGGGCGATGCTGGTGCTGGCGGGTTTGTTCGCGGCCGGCGGACTGTCCGGCGGGGATACCGGGATCCAGGTATACAACCCCATCCGGCTCTCGGTTGTGGACGAAGACAACAGCATGATCTCCAACGCGATCATCGACCAGCTCGGCGACATCCAGACGCTCGATCACGTCTATGTCGAGCCGTTTGACCGGGCGCGTACCCGGCTCGAGGAGGGCGAGATCCTGCTTCTCCTGCACATTCCGGCCGGGTTCTATGCCCGTGCGCGGGATCCGGGGGAGACCGCCGGTGTCGAGGTCTGGCTCAACGACCGGATGCCCACCGAAGCCATGGTCTTTGTCCGTTTCCTGCAAAACGCAGCGGACAGCGTGTCGGTTTCCAAGGCTGCACTGTTCGCGTTTGAGGACGAGGTGGCACAGCTCTTTCCGGACGCCAAAACCCAGCGGGATGAGAGCGACGCGGCTGCCATCGCCATCATCCTCCGGCTGGTTGCGCGCAAGAGCATCGTACGGATCCGGGAAGCTGAGCCGCTCGACACCGGCCTGTTTATTCTCTCAGCACTTACCTGTCTGTACACCCTCCAGACTACGTTGCTGGTGCTTCCGCTGGTCCGCCGCGAGCGGGCCGACGGGGTATATGACCGGATGCGGGTCCGGGGTATGCCCTGGTGGAAACCGGCACTTGCCCGGATTCTGGCGGGACTGGTCTGGCTTGCGGCCGGGAACGCGCCGTTGTTCGCTGTGTTGCTGCGGGCGTTTCCCGTCGTCTCACCCTGGCCGCCGGTCGCGGCCGTACTGGTGCTGTATGTCACCGGTTCGCTTTTGGTGCAGGCCTGGGCACCGGTCTCCACACGGGACGATACCGCACTGCTGACCGCCTGGGCGGTGCTGCTCGGTCTGCTGCTGCTGGGAGGGTGCATCTATCCGCTTCGGCTTTTGCCGTCCTGGCTCCGGTCAGTAAGCGTTCTGTCGCCGGCTCGATGGGCATTTTCCGCGCTCTACGACACCTATGCGGGACAGCAGGTATCGTGGGCTCTCTTGTGGCCTCCGCTCCTGCTTGCGGTACCGGCCGGGCTGGCGACCTGGCTCTCCTGGAGGCGCGCGCGATGGGATTTGTAGCGGTGTTGCGGCTCAAAGCCGCGGATTTGTTTGCACGACGTCTACTGCTCGTGGCGCTGCTCGTGATTCCCGTCGCGCTTGGGATGGTCGCGGGTTCTGCCAACCGCATAAATGCGGATCCCGCGATTCAGGTGGCATTGGTGGACGAGGACCGGACCCCCGCGAGTGCGCGGCTCGCGGAACGGCTGGGGAGCGCGGGCTGGACCCTGGAGTCCACGGATCTGGCGGAAGCCGAACGAGGGCTCGGACGCGGGATTCTGGACGGTGTCCTTGTGATTCGCTCGGGATACGAGGAGGGACTTCCCGATCTGCGCCGACCGCGCGTGGACTACCTCCAGGCATCGGGGTCGCTGGTGACCTCGATCGTGCAGGAAACGGTCGCCGCGGCCGTGTTGCCCGAGTTTACCCGCGCGTCGCTGTCACAACGTCTGGCGGACCTCTACGACCGGTTGGGACAGCCCGTGCCGGAGGGGTTACAGGAGCGGTTCGACACCACACAGCGCCTATATGCGGAAACCATCGCGAAGTTCGAAGTCGTGTACCACAGCCAAATCGACGCCACGCCGACCATCACGCTGGTCGTGTCGGATTATTCCATGGAAGTCTTCTTTTTGTCGGTCTATGCGGTCGCCGGAACGATCGCGTTGTCCGCGGGTGAACTCCGCAAAAGGCTTGCGGCCACTGCCCACGGACTCGCGCTCGATTACGCGGCGACGCTGAGCGTGCTCTACCTGCTCGGGGTGGTGCAGATCCTCTGCTATACCGGCGCGATGCGCCTCCTGATGGGCAGCCCGTTTGTCCCGGCACATGTCGGGACGTTGGCGGTGTACCTGTTGCTGATGCTGGGGTTCGGCCAGTTGACGGTGCTGCTCGACGCCGGGCACCGGCTATATTTTTCACTTCTGGTGCTGCTGGTCATGGGAATCGCGGGCGGTGTGTTCTTCCAACTGCCCGAAAAAATCCTGACCGG
>JAAYKS010000196.1 GCA_012522285.1 Clostridiaceae bacterium
TCGCATACTTCACGTCCTGTCTGCATTCGGGGCAGAAAGCAATCGGGTTACTCATGGTGGTTCCTCCTTTTTGAGAATTTCGATGGTTTACCTGAAAAGGTAATCAATCGGCTTGTTGCGCTCATGAAACGAAATAACTACGACGCGGCTTCCTGTTTTCATGTCGATGATATTAAACTTGGTATAAATATCTACCAACTTTTCCTCATTATCGATATCGAACAGCGTAACCTGCGGACAAAAGACATACAATATTTCATATTCATAACCGATGTTTGTATTTTGTAGCGAGTGGCAAAAATCTTCAGTTTGGATTTGAAGAAGAATGCGCCGCTGCTTTTCGGACGTCAGGTTATTTTCTCTGATAAAGTCAAGGTTTTTTTGCCGAAATTCATTTATCGCAATTGAGTAGTTACCATCACGAACACAGTCCTGAATTCTTTGTAAAATTGCAGCAACATCTTCTTCGGAATAATGCTGGTTATAGTATTGACACATCGGATGCCCTCCTTGACAACACAATGATACGCAATTATAGGTCGCTCGTCAAGAATTATGCACCAATTGATGCGATAAACTTCTCAGCTACTCTGTTCTTGGCGATCGAAATGAATGCACTGTTCATGCACACGCAGCAGGTAGTGCAGGAGGCTCTTGTCTTTTTTGGTACACTGCACGATCCAGGTCTTATTCTTCTCTGAGAGGGACTGTTTAGTTTGAGGCGGAGAAGGGGACGGACGCGTTCAACGGCCCGTCTCAGGTGACCGATGCCCCGCTTTGTTGTCCTTGATACAATCGCGCGTATTCTCCACCCGCCCGCAACAGGGATGTGTGCGTTCCCTGTTCGACCACCTGTCCCTCTTTGAGGACGAGGATGCGGTCCGCGTCTCGAATGGTCGCCAGACGGTGGGCGACGATCACCAGGGTGCGCCCGCCACGCAGTCCGGTCAGCGCGTCCCGTACGTCCTTTTCAGTCCGGGTGTCGAGCGCAGAGGTCGCCTCGTCCAGGAGCAGCACGGGCGCGTCCTTGACGAGTGCGCGGGCGATGGCGATCCGCTGACGCTGGCCGCCGGACAGGGAGATGCCGCGTTCCCCGGCCTGGGTTTCGTAGCCATCCGGTAAACGCCGGATGAACCGGTCGGCACCAGCCTTTTCCGCAGCCTGGAGGATCTCTTCCCCGGTCGCCCCCTCCCGACCCAGCGCGATGTTGTCCCGGATCGTGCCCGAGACCAGACCGGCTTCCTGGGGGACGAGAGCGGTGCGGTCGCGCAGCGCTGCGAGCGGCCACCGGTCGAGCGCATGTCCCATGAAATGGATCGTTCCGTCGTCCGGGCGGACCAGCCCCTGGATCATGCGCAGGAGGGTGGACTTGCCGTTGCCGCTTTCCCCGACGACCGCGACCGTCTCCCCCGCGCGGATCTCGAACGAGAGATCCCGCAGGACGGGACGCGCCGGATCATATCCGAACCGCACCCGGTCAAACCGGATCACAGGCGCGTCCGGGAGGGGAACGGTCACCGGTTCCGCGGGTGGGGACATCTCCCCGGATGTCCCGCCTACCCCGTCCGGCGCCGCGCCGCGTTCCACCGGGCGGTCGAGTACGGTAAACACCCGTGTCGCACCGGACAGCGAGCCCATCAGCTCGGACAGGGACCTGCTGAACGAGAAAATATAGAGCACGCCCGGGGCCATCTGGACCAGACGGACGAAGGTCGGCGCGTCATAGGATCCGCGGATCGCGAGGGTGCCGGCGACCACCAGGAGGGCCAACCTGCCCAGACCGCCAAACGCGTTGTTGCACATCGCGAGCGCGGCGGACAGTCGCGCCCTGCGGAGCCCGGCGCGCCGGGCCTCGTCCACATACCGGCCGAACGCCGCGCGCATCGACTCCCCCATGCCGTAGGTGCGGGCGGTGACGACGCCGCCCAGCAAATCCTTGAGTCGGGAGGTGGACATCGCCATCGCCTCTTGCACCCGGTCTCCTGCCCGCCGCATCGAATGCGCGAACGGTACGGAGTACGCCATGCCGATCAGGGAAAGTCCCATCGCGGCACAGGCCACCCGCCAGTCGATCGGGAGTACATACAGGAAACAGCCGAGCCCGCGCAGTAACCCGCCCAGCGGACGGGATAGTACTCGGTTCAGGCAATCCATCGCGGCCTGTGCATCGTTGACCAGCAGCGAGGTTTTGACCCCGCTGTGGTCCGTCATCCCGGCTTCAAGCGGTGCGGCCAGCAGATGCCGGACCGTCCTGGACCGAAGGTCTGCGGTCGATCGCGCCACAGCGGTGCGGGTCCAATAGTGCCCGAGCACCGACAGTGACAGGATCCCGAGCAGCGGCAGTACGTACCACGCCGCCAGGCGGAAGAGGCGGGCCGGTACGTCTGGCTGGCCCGACAGGATGATCTCCGCGGCAGCGCCATACAGCATGGCAAGCAGCAGCGTGAGGCCCAGCTGGACGGCGGAGGTGAGCAGTATCCCCGGCGCCAGCATCCATTTCCACGGTCCGGTCATCCGGAACAGCCGGACCGTGGTCCGCAGGATGGGATAAGCTTCGCGTATTTTGCTCACGACTCCCCCTCCCGTGCCTGGGATGCCACCAGATCCGCATAGACCCCGCCTGCCGCCATCAACTGCTCGTGTGATCCTTGTTCAACGATGCATCCGCTTTGCATGACCAGGATGCGGTCGGCATGCCGGATGGATGACAGCCGGTGTGCGACGGTCAGGATCGCCGGGTGTCCGGGAAGTGTGGACAGCAGCTGCAAAAGGGAGGCTTCCGCCGGCCCGTCCAATGCACTCGCCGCCTCGTCCAGCAACAGAAGCAGTGCGCCGCGGTAGAGCGCCCGTGCCAGTGCGATCCGTTGGCGCTGGCCGCCCGAGAGGTGGGAACCGAGTTCACCCACTGGTGTGTCCATACCCCGGGGCAGGTCGTCGATAAATGGCGCCAGTCCGACGTTGGAAAGAACCCGGTACACCCTCTCACGAACTTGTGGGTCGGCCGGGTCCCCCGGGAGGGAGCAGCAGACATTGTCGAGGATCGATCCATCCAGCAAAAAGGGTTCTTGGGTCGCGTAGGCCATCCGGTCCCGCAACGCCGCAAGGTCCCACTGCGGCTCGGGCCGGCCAAAGAGTTCCACGACACCCGCCACCGCCCCGTACCTCGCGGAGGCAAGCCGGAGTACGGAGGATTTTCCGCACCCGCTCTCGCCTGCGATCGCCACGATCTCCCCGCGGCAGAGCTCGAACGAGAGATCCTGAAGTACGGGGTTGGCGAGGTCGTAGGCAAATCCAACCCGGTCAAACCGCAGGACCGGATCGCCCGGTCCGGCGGAAGGGGGCAAAGAGGCGTCCCCCCGGTCCGCTCGCGCGGGGCGTCCCAGAGTTCCATGATCCGGCTGCCGGCGGCCGCCATGTGGCGCCGACCGGAGAGTGTCTCGGTCAGGGAGCCGA
>JAAYKS010000197.1 GCA_012522285.1 Clostridiaceae bacterium
GGCTGATGTACCATTTTCAGGTGAACGCCTTCCAGCTCCAGTTCCAGCGATTCGATGCGGTGCGCCCGCATCTGGGACATCAGTTCTTTGACTTCCTTCAGATCCATGGAATTATCCTCTCGTTTCCGGTTCGAACCGCTGGAGGCAGAGCGTCCCGTTGTGTCCGCCAAACCCCAGCGAATTGGTGAGCGCTACCCGTATATCGGCTTTCCGCGGCCCATCGGCGACGTAATCCAGGTCACAATCCGGGTCGGGGACCCGCAAGCCCACAGTGGGGGGCAAAGTGCTCCGGGAAAGAGCCAGTGCGGTGATGATGGCTTCGACGGCACCCGCCGCACCCAGGAGATGTCCGGTCATGCTCTTGGTCGAGCTCACCGGTAGTTTCGAGGCAAACGACCCGAAACACTTGTGAATCGCCAGGGTTTCATATTTGTCGTTGAGTTCCGTGCTGGTGCCGTGCGCGTTGATGTAGCCGACTTCCTCCGGATCCACACCGGCATCCGCCATGGCCATCGCCATACAAGCCGCCGCGGCCTCGCCGGAAGGATCCGGACTGGTGATGTGGTACGCGTCCGAGGTGGCGCCGTATCCGGACACCTCCCCCAAAATCACAGCACCCCGTGCCGTCGCGTGTTCGAGGGTTTCCAGCACCAGGGTACCCGCCCCTTCTCCGATTACGAACCCGGACCGTTCCGCGTCGAACGGGATGGAAGCGCGTTCCGGATCCTTGCCGGTGTACAGTGCTTTCATATTGGTGAATCCCGCAACGGAGATCGGCGTGATAGAAGCTTCTGTTCCCCCGCAAACACAGACGTCTATACGTCCTGACTTAATGGCCTGATATGCCTCGCCGATCGCGGTCGTTCCCGACGCGCAGGCGGTCGTCACACTCACGCTGATGCCTTTGATGCCGTATTTCATGGAGAGCAGTCCGGCCGCCATGTTCCCGATCATCATGGGCACAAACAGCGGAGAAATCCGTTCAGGGCCCTGGTTGTGCAAGACCTCGAACTGATCCTCGATCGTCGAAAGTCCTCCGATTCCGGTTCCGATAATGCATCCAGCGCGGTACGGATCTTCGTTGGAAAGATCCAACCCGCTTTGCCGGATGGCTTCCTGTGCAGATACGACCGCGAACTGGCAAAAGCGGTCCATCCGCCTTGCTTCTCTGCGGTCCATATAGGCGGTCGGTTCAAATCCCTTGATCTGTGCGACAAGGCTGACTTTATGGCGGGAAGCATCAAAGGTAGTGATCGGAGAAAAGCCGGCACGGCCAGCCATCAGCGATTCCCACATGGAAGGGACATCCATTCCGATGGGCGTGACCGCCCCCATGCCCGTGATGACGATGCGTCGCTTTGCACTCATGGAATCAATCCTCCCGCTACTTCGATGACTTGTGCTGTGATATAGGTCGCGTCCGGACCCGCCAGAAACCCGACCAGCGCGGCAACCTCGTCCGGACGCCCCGGCCGGCGCATGGGGATCCGCTCCAGCGCAGCCGTTCGGGCGACTTCCGGCATCGCCCGGGTCATTTCGGTGTCGATATAGCCCGGTGCGATTGCGTTGACCGTGATGCCCCGGCTGCCGACTTCTTTTGCCAGCGATCGGGTCAACCCGATTAGACCGGCTTTGGAAGCCGCATAGTTGACCTGTCCGGCGCTCCCGTAGATTCCGTTGATCGAAGACATGTTCACGATCCGCCCCCAGCGGGCTTTCATCATGTCCGGCAAAAAAGCGCGACACAACACAAACGCACTGGTGAGATTGGTGCCCAGCACATCGGTGAATTGACCGTCCCCCATCCGAACGGCCAGCCCGTCCCGCGTGATGCCAGCATTGTTGACAAGGACCGACACCGGCCCCATTTCCTCCCGGATGCGCGCGGCAACACCGGCCGCTTCTTCCCGGTTTCCGAGATTCGCCTGGAAAGGAACGACGCGCACCGCATCTCCCGAACACTCCTCGGCCAGTACTGCCGCTTCTTTTTCGCCGGATCGGTACACCAGCGCGACATCAAAGCCATCCCCCGCCAGCCGGCGGACGATCGCCGCCCCGATGCCGCGGGAACCGCCGGTAACGACCGCGATCACAAGAACCCC
>JAAYKS010000198.1 GCA_012522285.1 Clostridiaceae bacterium
CCATGTTCTGCAGGACCGTATTGGTCAGAAACAACTGGTTGTCGCGTGTGCCCTGGTATGCGAATTTCAACAAGTCGTTGTCACGGAGTTCCGGCGCGAAATTCGGTTCCGCTCCTTGCCTGTCATAAAGAATGGTCTCACTGGCGCGGTTGATCCGAACCAACTTCTCTTCGACAACTTGTTCCGATGTCGTCGCAAAATGGAACGCATAGATCGCGTGATTTGCCAGCAACTCGATCGAAAAACGTGAAGGAGAATGTAGTGATGGTTCCTCCAACCGAAATGGGTTCACGGGGATTGGTTCGTCCGGGGTTGTTCCCTTTACAACAAACCTTTGTACGAAATTTAGCGCTTTGAATAACGCCGTTTTTCCAGACGCATTGCCGCCGTAAATCGCCGTGATGGGCAAGATACTGGTTTTGTACTCTTCAAGTCGAGTGATCCGGTCGCGGTGTTGTTTTTCCCGACTGGCTACCAGCGTCCACTCGGTTTCGTCCCGAAATGACATCCAATTGCATACTGAAAAACGGATTAACACGACAATCACCCTTTCGAGCATTTCGCTCAGTCATACAAGTAAATTGTACGCTTGGCAATCCGATCGTGCAACTTAATGTGATTTTTTCTCTTTTATTCAAATTATTGCCTTCTGTCTCCTACTGTGGCTTCCTTTCAACGGAATCAAATTGAAGCACCTCAATACAACTTTTACCCAAAATGACGCCGCGAGCGGATGAAGGAGTAATGACAGGGCTCGGATGCAGCCCCTATGACACCCCTCCCGACGCCAGGTATCCTTCGGGATCGGACACCGCATAGAAGGCGTCTTTCGGGATCCAGTCGCTGTTCCACAGGAGCGGATTGTGGCCGCGCCGCCAGCTGGCGGTGTCGGACAATCCCCAGAACGTCACTCTGTCGATGTGGTCGGCATATTTTTTGTAGATCTGGAAGTACTCGGCAAAGAGCTCTGCCTGGATGACTTCAATCTGCGACCCGTTGGTGACTCCCCGATCGATCCAGTAGTCTTTTTGCGCCTGCGTCCCGTTGACCCCCATCAGGTCTGCGGCTTTCAGCCGATCTTTCAGATCGAGGTAAATGGTCGGTTGCGCGTTCCACGGGAAGAAGCAGAACAAGTCCAGCTCGGTGATCATGAGATCCACACCGGATGCGAGTAGATTCTGGATGCCCCTCTCTACACTGGAAGGTGGGGTGTCCTGGATGTAATTGTGGGATTGCATACCCACCCCCTCGATCAGCATCCGCGGATCTTCCGGGTACTCGTCTTTATACCGGGCGTTCAGTTCGAGCACCATCCTGGCGACCAGCTTGGACTTTCCGTCCTGGTACAGGTTGAAGTCGTTGTAAAACAGCTTGGCATAGGTATACCGGCGGGCAAAGACAAACGCGTCATAGATGAAATCGCTCGGGTCCTCCCCTTCAGCCATCCCGTTGGAGTAGGCTTTGATCCATCCGCTTTGCGTTTCCGGCCGCAGATGATCTTTCCAGTCGGTACTCTCTGAAACAGAGGAAACGCCGTCTTTGAAGGCTTCGTTGACCACATCCCAGGTTGTGACCACACCCGGATAGCGGGTGTCAAAATGCTCGACCACGGTTTGAATATAACGCTCCATATTGGCCCTGGCCTGGGCTCGTGTCATATTGCCGCCGGA
>JAAYKS010000025.1 GCA_012522285.1 Clostridiaceae bacterium
GTCCGGTGTCGGTGCGGCGGCGGTTCCCTTCCTGGTCGGCTTTGCGGCGAGTACGGTTCTTTCACTGGTGGAGCGCATTCTCCCGTTCAGAATCATTATCTGGATTCTCAGCACCGTCCAAAGCGCGATCGGCACCCCGTTGTTGATTGCGATGTTTGTACTGCTCGCTTTGGCGATCCGCCGCAAAACCCTGAACGAGAACGATTACATGGTTGCACGCAACAGTGTGGTTCTCGCGGGTGTATACTATGCCGCGAACTATCTGATCTGGCTGATTCTCTGACGCGGTAAGATCGGCGCACTCTTGTGCCCGACCCGACACCGTCACCTTATTTCTATGCCCTCGCGGCGGGCAGAGCCTTTTTGCAGGCGCTGCCCGCCGCATATCCTGTTCCGGAGGAATGGACGACATGTTAGACATCAACCTCATCCGCAACGATCCCGACAAAGTCCGCGAAGGACTGGCTCGCAAGGGTTGCGACGTCGATCTGGGAGCGTTTCTCCTGGAGGACCGCCGCCGCCGGGAGCTGATCCAGTCGGGAGAGACGCTCAAAGCTGAACGCAACCGTGCATCGGGACAGATTCCCACACTCCGCCGGGAGGGAATCGACACGTCTGCACTGCTGGCCGACATGAAAAAAATCTCCGAGCGGATCAAGGCGATCGATGAGGAACTCGCGGCAGTGGAGAAAAGCCAGCAGGTCTTTCTCGACGGACTGCCGAACCTGCCGGCAGACGGAGTTCCCGCCGGCGGCAAGGAAAACAACCAGGTGGTCTCCACCTTTGGCGAACGCCCGTCGTTTTCGTTCGAACCCCGACATCATGTCGAACTCGTCGAACGGCTGGGCATCATCGACTATGTCCGCGGCGCCAAACTCGGCGGCAATGGGTATTGGCTGTATCGCGGAGACGGCGCGCGGCTCGAAAGGGCGCTGTTGTCCTATTTGATGGCGGAGCACCACAAAGACGGCGATGAGATGATCCTGCCGCAGCACATCTTGACGTGGGACTGTGGCTATACTGCCGGCCAGTTTCCGAAGTTTGCGGAGGACGTGTTTCAAATCCGGGACGAGGAGTCGGAGCAGGGGTTCACCCGGTTCTTGCTGCCGACATCGGAAACCGCGCTGGTCAACCTGTACCGCGACGAGGTGATCGAAGTCGCGCAACTCCCGGTCAAGCTGTACGCCTACAGTCCCTGTTACCGGCGGGAAGCGGGCAGCTACCGCGCAGATGAGCGGGGCATGATCCGCGGACACCAGTTCAACAAAATCGAAATGTTCCAGTACACCCTTCCGCAGGACTCTGACCGCGCGTTCCAGGAACTGATCGGCAAGGCGTCCGCACTGATGGAGGGGCTGGGGCTCCACCACAGGATCTCCCGTCTGGCCGCGGAAGACTGCAGCGCTTCCATGCGCGAAACCTATGACATCGAGGTCTGGATTCCGAGCATGAACGGGTACAAAGAAGTCAGCTCCGCTTCCAATGCCGGAGATTACCAGGCGCGGCGGGGCAACATCAAATATCGCGATCCACTGACCGGAAAGCTCGATTTTGTGCATACGCTCAACGCATCCGGGCTGGCGACCAGCCGGATCCTTCCCGCTTTGGTGGAGCAATTCCAGTTGGCGGACGGGTCGGTGGTCATCCCGGAAGTTCTGCGCCCCTATCTCGGCGGGCAAGAAAAGCTGACGCCCAAACAGTAACACCGGAGGACGCTTCCCACGGCCGTCCGCATATCCAGGCGGGCGGCTTTTTCCCGCCTTTTCGCCCACCTGGACGGAGAGATGGTATATGAAGGGGCGTTGGCCTGGCGATCGAAAACCAGCGGTCGAATCCAATTTACAAATGGGAAGACCGGTGATATACTGAATTGCCTGTGCGCAAAAGCGCAAACAAGCAACCACAACAACCATCAGGAAAGGAGGTGTATTGATGCCTACGTTCAACCAGCTGGTGAAGTCGGGCAGGTCCGACAAACGGTACAAATCCGCATCCCCTGCATTGCAGTCCGGATTGAACACCCTCAAGAAGCAGTCGACAGAATTGTCGTCTCCGCAGAAAAGAGGCGTGTGCACCGTTGTGAAGACCACGACACCCAAAAAGCCGAATTCTGCGTTGAGAAAAGTCGCCAGGGTTCGCCTGACCAACGGAATCGAAGTCACGGCGTACATTCCCGGTGTGGGGCACAACCTGCAGGAGCACTCCGTCGTCCTCGTCAGAGGCGGCTAGGTCAAAGATCTGCCGGGATGCCGGTACCACATCGTGCGCGGCACGCTGGACACGGCGGGAGTCGCGAACCGCATGCAGGCCCGTTCCAAATACGGGGCAAAACGACCGAAGGCGGCCAAAGTCAAGCGCTGACAAAGGCGCTTGCGGTCCGCGGGAGGTCCGGGGTTGGACGAAACGCGATCAGTACACTGTCATATATAAGGGCCTCAGAAGGCCTGCCGTCACACGGATATATGACCTGCACTGGCGCATACACGGAGCCAGCCAACCGTGAGTACCTGTGGTTTCGGGGTGAGAGACACCCCGCATAATCATGAAAGGAGGGAAGTAACGTGCCAAGAAAAGGTCATGTACCGACAAGAGAGGTGCTGCCCGATCCCATCTACGGCGATGTTCGTGTGACCAAACTGATCAACAACATCATGCTGGACGGGAAAAAGGGAGTTGCACAAAAGATCTGTTACGACGCTTTTGAGATCATCAAGGCGCGGTCCGGTCAGGAGCCGCTGGAAGTGTTCAACAAAGCACTTGAAAACGTAATGCCCGCGCTCGAAGTCAAGGCGCGCCGGGTCGGTGGTTCGAACTATCAGGTTCCGATCGAAGTCCGTCCGGAACGCCGGCAGACGCTCGGTCTGCGCTGGCTGGTCTCGTTCGCTCGCAACCGCAGCGAACGCACCATGAAAGAACGGGTCGCCAATGAAATCCTCGACGCATCCAACGGCGCCGGCGGGGCTTTCAAACGCAAAGAAGACATACACCGTATGGCGGACGCCAATCGTGCGTTCGCGCATTACCGCTGGTAATCATCCGGACGGTTGACAAACCGCCCGCATCCCTACACTAAGAGGAGTTTCACAACAATGCCCAGGCAGTTCCCACTGGAAAAAACAAGAAATATTGGTATCATGGCGCACATCGACGCCGGAAAGACCACCAC
>JAAYKS010000199.1 GCA_012522285.1 Clostridiaceae bacterium
GGTGGATTGTCATGAGCTCCATATGGGGACATTCGATCCGGATCTCGGTGTTTGGGGAATCTCACGGTGCCGGGATCGGCGTGGTCGTGGACGGCTTTCCCTCCGGTGTGCCGATCGACCTCGACCGGCTCGCCGCGCTGATGGAACGCCGCGCGCCCGGCAGGACGCCCTGGTCCACCGCCCGCAAAGAGGCGGATCGGCCGGAGATTTTGTCCGGACTCTATCAGGGATGCACCACGGGCACCCCCATCACCGCCTTGATCCGCAACACCGACACGCGATCGGTGGACTACGCGCCGCAGGCATCCTGTCCGCGGCCCGGTCATGCGGATTACACCGGATCCGTGCGCTACGGCGGTTTCCAGGACCCGCGGGGAGGCGGCCATTTTTCGGGTCGGTTGACCGCACCGCTGGTCTTTGCGGGCGGGCTGTGCCTCCAGTGGCTGGCGTTGCGCGGGATCCGCGTCTACGCCCATGCCGCCCGCATCGGCGGGATCGATGATTCACCTCTCGATTTGGTGCGGCCCGATGAAGCAGCGCTTGCCGCGGTGGCGGACAAGCGCATGCCGGTGTTGTCGGATGAGGCGGGCAAGGCCATGGCCACCGCAGTCGAGCAAGCTCGGCAGGATACCGACTCGGTCGGAGGCGTAGTCGAAGGCGTCGTACTGGGATTGCCGGCCGGACTGGGAGACCCGATGTTTCTCGGGCTGGAAGCCCGGTTAGGCTCGCTCCTCTTTTCCATTCCCGCGGTCAAGGCGGTCGGATTCGGGGATGGCTTTGGCGTCTCGGACGCGCTGGGATCCACAAACAACGATCGACTTTTTTATGATGACGGCACCGTGCGGATGCGCACCAACCACGGCGGCGGAATCGACGGTGGCATCTCCAATGGTATGCCGGTGGTGTTCCGTGCCGCGTTCAAACCGACACCCTCGATCGCATCCCCACAGGAGACAGTCGATCTGGCAAAGAGGGAAGAAACCCTCCTGGTGGTCAAAGGACGACACGATCCTTGCATCGTGCCCCGTGCGGTGCCGGTGGTGGAAGCCTGTGCCGCCCTCGTGATCGCCGATACCCTGAAAGGAGCCCCGCACCATGACAGATGAACGCCCGCGCCTGCTGCTGCTCAACGGACCCAACCTCAACATGCTCGGACGGCGGAATCCGGGTCACTACGGGGTGTTTACGCTGGCGGACGCCGAACAGGCGGCCCGCGAAGAAGCCGAGCGGCTCGGGTACGCGCTGGATGCTTTTCAGTCCAACCATGAAGGGGACCTGGTCGACGCCATTCACCAGGCGATGGAACACAGCCGCGGGATCGTGATCAACGCGGGCGCATTCACCCACTATAGCTATGCGCTGCACGACGCGATCGAACTGTGCGGGCTGCCGACCATCGAGGTACACATATCGGACATCCATACGCGGGAGCCCTGGCGCCGCATTTCCGTGATCCGGCCGGCCTGTGCAGACCAGATCACGGGTCTCGGAATGGCCAGTTATACCGAAGGGGTGCGGCGGCTGGCCGCGTTGCTCGCGGCGCTGGAAAGGAGCGGATCATGACGCAAAAATCGCTGGATGCGTCCCGTGATAAGCTGGATCAGATCGATGCGGAGCTGGTCCGCATCCTGCTGGAGCGATTGCAGGTGTCGGGCGAGATCGGCGTGATCAAAGCGGGCACCGGGCAGCCGGTCCATGTGGCGGAACGCGAAGATGCGGTCCTGGAACAAGTGTACCGGCGTGCGTCGGAGTCGATGCGTCCGGGAGATCCGAACGAGCCTGCGCTGCACATCCGATCCTTGATGCGTCACGTCATGCGGCTGTCCCGCGAATACCAGTATGATCTGCTGATGCCGCAAGCCTCCGGCTGGGAGATGGGCCGGCAAATCGAACAGGCACCAGCCGTGTTGACCATGAATACAGTGGCCGTACAGGGAGGCGCGGGGTCGTATCAGTCGATGGCCGCGTTCCAATTGCTGCCCGCGGCAAACCAGATCGAAACCGAAACGTTCGCCGAGTCCTGTGCCCGTGTCCAGCGCGGAGAAGTAGACTGTGCAGTGCTGCCGCTGGAGAACACCACGGCAGGCACCGTCGACGCCGTCTATGATCTGCTGCTCCAAAACGAGTTATACGTCACTGCTTCGGCCTCGCTCCCGATCGTCCATTGCCTGATGGCGCTCCGCGGCACCGCGATGACGGACATCCGGACCGTGCATTCCCATCCGCAGGCGCTTCTCCAGTGTGCCGATACCATCCGGGAACAGGGTTGGCAGGAGGTTGCCTCCCTCAATACCGCTTACGCCGCGCGGGAAATCGCCGTGGCGGGCGACCGGACGCGGGCCGCGATCGGGTCCAGGGAAGCCGCCCGCGCCTACGGACTCGAGGTCCTGACCGACCGCATCAGCAACAGCAAATCCAACCAGACCCGCTTTGTACTGGGCGCTTCCCGGCCGTCGGTCGCGCCCGATGCGGGTCGTGTCAGCCTGATCTTGCGCCTGGCAGATCGGAGCGGTACACTGTCATCAGTTTTGAACATTTTTGCCGACCGAGGCCTGAATCTCGCGAAAATCCAGTCCCGGCCGATGCCCGAACGTCCATGGGAGTATTGCTTTTATCTGGACTTCGAGGCACGTGCGGACGGACCGGAGCGCACACTGGCACTGGTCACTCTTTATCAGTTGGAGCAGGAGCACCCGTTTGTCCGCTTCCTCGGATGGTATGTGGGCTCCTAAGAAAAGGAGATCGCGTATGATCCGTATCGAGAACGTCAGCAAAACCTACAATGGCAAAGTAAAAGCAGTAGACAATATCACACTGGACATCCGGGACGGCGAGATTTTCGGCTTCCTGGGACCCAACGGAGCAGGGAAGACCACTACCATCAAGCTGGTCACCGGTATCCTGCCTCCGGATGAGGGCCGGATCGTCGTGAACGGGCTGGACATCGAAACCGACCCGATCGCGGCAAAAAAGACGTTTGGCTACGTCCCGGACAACCCGGATGTGTTTTTGCGGCTCAAGGGTCTCGAGTATCTCAAGTTCATGGCTGAAATCTACGGAGTGCCCGGCGACGTACGCCGCACGCGGATCGAGGAGCTGTCGAAGCGCTTTGAACTGAGCGACGCGCTGACCGACCGGATCCAAAGCTACTCCCACGGCATGCGGCAGAAACTGGTGCTGATCGGCGCGTTGCTGCACGAGCCGGCGCTCTGGATTCTGGATGAACCCATGACCGGACTCGACCCCAAATCCTCCTTCCAGCTCAAAACCATGATGCGGGCGCACGCGGACGCGGGCAAGACCGTCTTCTTTTCGACCCATGTGCTGGATGTCGCGGAAAAGGTCTGCGACCGGGTCGCGATCGTGGATCGCGGCCGCATCCTGTTCTGCGGAACGATCGATGAGATGCGCGCCCATTTCGCGTCCAGCGGCTCGCTCGAAAGCATGTTCCTCGAACTGACCGCGGACAACGGCGGAGAGAGTGCCGGCAAGGAGAATGGGGGTCTTTCCTGATGCGCAATATGCTGCTGCTGACCTGGACGATGTTCCGCGGCACCCAGTGGGGCGTGTCTTCTTCCGGCTCCGCGCGCCGCCGCAAGCTCAACCTGGGCAAGGTGGGCAATCTGGTGCTGATCCTGCTCATGGTCGGTTATTTTGCGGCGCTGACCGTACTTGGCGTCCGCGGGATCTATCCGTTGCTGGCCGCCATGTCGATCCAGAGTGTCATTCCTTCGCTGGTGGTGAGCCTCCTGAGTATGATCACGTTCCTGTTTGGCGTGATGTACGCCATGAGCGTGTATTACCACGCGAGCGACATTGAGAAGTTGCTGCCTCTGCCGTTTACGCCGGGGCAGATTGTGTTTTCAAAATTTCTGACCACCCTGCTGTATGAGTATCTCATGGTGTTGCTGCTGGGGCTTCCCGCCCTTGCGACCTATGGGATTCTCAATGGAGAAGGGATCTTGTACTACATCTGGACCGGACTGATCCTGTTGATCCTGCCGGTGACACCTCTTGCGCTTGCCTCTGTCCTGGTGATCCTGCTGATGCGGTTCTCGCCCGCGGCGCGCAACAAGGACCGTTTCAATATGATCGCGAACATCCTGGTCATGGCAGTGACGCTGGCCCTGGTGTTCTCGATGCAGCGCATGCAGACCATGGAAGGATCTGACCTTGCGGCCATGCTCGCAAAGGGTGCCGCGGATCTGGCCGAGGTGACCGCGGGGGTGTTTCCCGGATCGTCGTTTGCCGCTGCCGCGCTGGCGGAAGCCGGAACAGGAGCAGCTGCTCTGCGCATCCTGGGATTCCTCGCGATATGTGCCGTTGCGATCGTCCTGCTGATGTTGTGCGCCAAAGTGTTTTATTTCAAAGGCGTCATGGGCGTAGGGGCGTCCTATGCAAAACATCGTTCGATCTCACAGGGTGAGATGGAGTCCTTTTCCACCGCGGGATCCGCATTCTGGATTTATGTGCGCAAAGACTTCCGGATACTGGTTCGCACGCCGGTGTTTTTCATGAACAACTTTCTGATGAACTTCCTCTTTCCGTTGTTCTTTTTCGTTCCTCTCGCGATGTCGATTTCGGACGAGGGTGGCGATTTTGCGAGGGTGCTGGAGGCGATCCGTACGGCCAGTTTCGGAGGGGATGGATACGCCGGCCCCATCGTACTTGGCGCGTTGTCCGCGCTGGCGATTTTTGTCTGCGGCATGAACGGCATCACGGCCAGTGCCATCTCGCGGGAAGGCGGGTGCGCCTATATCATGAAAGTGATCCCGATGAGTTATCGGGCACAGGTGCGCGCCAAAGTCGCGATGGGGGTTTTGGTCAGCGCCATCCCCGCTCTGATCCTGCTGGTGGCGGCCATCGTGCTGCTGCGTCCGCCTTTCTGGTTTACACTGCTGATGGCAATCGTGCTGGCCGGAGCGGTCCTGCTGCCCAACCTGATGGGGATCCTGTTCGACCTGGCGCGTCCCAAGCTGCACTGGACGGATGAGCAAAAGGCGGTCAAGCAAAACGTGAACGTCCTCTACGCGATGGGAGTATCGATGATCTTGGCTGCCTTGGCTTGTGTTCCCGCGATCCTGCTCCAGATCAATTTCGGCGCCAAGGCCACCCTCTTTTCCTATGTCTCCGCGGTCGGATTCCCGTTGCTCGCGGACCTGTTGTTCTATCTGCTCATGAACCGCAACGCACCGCGCCACCTGCGCGCCATGCAGCCTTAATCGGCGCATCCGCACACGATCCGTCAGGAGGACAGACCTATGATTCACCCGGACATCCTGGAGATCCGCGAACACACCGGCGTCGGCTTTGACCGGACGCTGGCTTACGGTACCTGGCGGGTCGCGCTCGCGCATGCGGCTCCCTACGACCACCATCCCTCCGACCTCCGCGGATGGCAGCAGCACAACGCCACCGATGAGGTGTTTTGCCTGCTCCGCGGCAATTGTGTGCTGTTCGTCGCAGGCAACGGGGAAACCCCCGGCGAAATACAGGCGGTCGCACTCGAACCTCTCAAACTGTATAACGTTCGCTGCGGTGCCTGGCATGCGCGCATCCTGGGTGAGGACAGCTCACTGATCATAGTCGAAAACGACGACACGTCCGACGTAAACTCCCACGACAGTGCGATGACGGAGGAGCAGCACGCCCGCATGGACGCTTTGGTCCTGTCCCTCGGGGGGCAATCGTGATCGTCCATGGCGCCGGAACTCCCGGCATCGCCGCCGAGCCGGGCGTCACGCGCAAAGTGCTTTCTCACGCCCCCGGTATGATGGCCTGCGAGATCTCGTTTGAAAAAGGGGCACAGGGCAGCGCACACGCCCATCCGCACGAGCAGATTGGTTATGTGGTCCGCGGCCGGTTTTTGCTGACACTGGACGGTGAAACGGTGGAAGTCGTGGCGGGTGACACCTACTATGTACGACCGAAC
>JAAYKS010000200.1 GCA_012522285.1 Clostridiaceae bacterium
AAACCGATTCCCGACAGAGGAGGCAGATTCCATGACACTCAAAGAAAAAATGCTGTCCGGGCAGAAGGTCTACGGCACCATGATCCGGCTGCAGCGCAATCCCGCGGTTGTGTTTTATGCAAAAAACGCCGGCCTGGACTTTCTGATGTATGACTGCGAGCACGGGGCGTTCAACTTTGAAACCCTCCACGACCTCTTCATCACCGGCAACGCGATGGGCTTCCCGGGACTGTTGCGCGTCGCGGAGCCGACCAAAGACTGGATCTCCCGCGCACTCGACATGGGTGCCTCCGGCATGCTCGTTCCGATGACCGAAACCGCCGAGCAGGCGCGTGAAATCGTTCGCTGGTCCAAATACGCTCCGATCGGAGAACGCGGATTCGGCACCGCGCTGGCGCACTCCGACTATGTAATCGGAGGCCGCCACACCGATGTAATGCGCGCGAACAATGAAAAAGTCTTGTCGATCGCCCAGATCGAGACCCGTCTCGGGGTCGACAACGCGGAAGCGATCGCGGGAACCGAAGGAATCGACGCGCTGCTGATCGGCCCCAACGATCTATCGATCGCGCTCGGTTTCCCCGGCGAGCTCATGCACCCGGTCGAACTCGAGGCCATCGCGCATGTCGCGGCGGCCTGCCGGAAATGTGGCAAGGGATTCGGCGTGCATGCAGGCGCCGCCATGCACGAAAAATTCAGCCAGGACGAAACCTTCCTGATGATGCAGTCCGACATGGACATCCTCGACGCGGGATTCCGGAACATCCGCAAAACGTTCGAAGCCATGGAATGAGAAGCGGGGATCCCGTTTACGCTTTCGCTCCCGTTCGTTTCCGCACCAGCGCCTGGATCACCATGCGCAGCTCGCGCTCTGCGGATGCGCCTGCGGTGTCTCGAATCGTCTTGGCGTCCGCGCCGGGACCGGCAAGATAACCACTGGCGAGCTGCGTCGATTTGTCGTCGTCGAGTGCTGCGGCTTCGCCCTCGGTCAAACCCTTCAGACACTCGTTGCCGGCGCGCACCAAAAGGTCGATGAAGTCCGCGACTTCTTTCCAGTGGGACCAGGGGTAGATGTCGCCATGCCCCGGCAGGATGGCGCGGCCGCCCCGCGCGTCCATGTCCCGCAGCAGTCGTGCCCACTCGACGGGGTCCGCGGCATGAAAGTAGAGATGGTCCAGCGACACCCCGGTGTCTCCCGCGACGACACATTCGTCCCGGATGACCCGAATCAACAGATCTCGCGGGGAATGGGCCGCAATCGGCACGGTGGACAGCTCGACTTCCAACCCGCCCAGCCACAGGGTCTGCACGCCTTCGATTCCCAGGAAGGTAGCAGGTCCATCGTATCCCTCGGGAACGACCTGACCGAGTAAACGGTGAGAACAGAAAATCGTCAGGGGTTGTTCAAGAAACACCGGCAATCCCGCGACATAGTCGCCGTCCCCGTGGGTCAGAAACACATAGCGCAGCGGGTGTCCAAACACCTCGAGGGCTTCGGCCATCATTTCTTCCGCGGCCTCCATCGTGGTCGCGTCCACGGCAGCCACGACCTCACCGGAGATGAGGAACGCCCCGTTGGACTGCCGTCGTGCAGGCATATCCCCCCTGCGGAAATACAGGTTGGGGGTTACACGAACGATTTCCACCCGGTTCTTCTGGTACACGATTTCTCTCTCCACATGGCACCTCCTGGTACGAAAACCATCCTTCGACATATCGGGGATGGTTATGCCGTTGTTTCACTTTCCTCCATAGTACTTCGACTACGCGCTCCGCGAATGAATCTACCGATAGATCGGAAATCCCGGCTTCAATCTTCCGGACACAACCCTGTCAAGAGCTCCAACTCGAACACAGTGTCGACCGGGTCCGGCAGCATGCAATCGTGTGTGAATGCGTCCACATCGAGAAACGTTTGCCCCCGGTATCCGTGTGTCATCCAGTCCCCGGAAAGCCACACCTCGCTTTTGTCGCGCAGCCAACGCACCGACCGGATCGCCTCTCGCGAAATCCCGGGCAGGTGCAGCGGACCGATCGGCGGTTCCGTCACATGCGCGTAGACCCGGTTCCCGCAGCATGTGTACCGGCCCCACTCCGGCTTGGGGAGAGTCGCTCGTCCGCACCCATAAACACTCTCTCCGTTGTACTGCATCCATTTCCCCACCTCGGCCAGAATCCGCAGCGATTCGTCCGGGATACGTCCCCGCGCGTCGGGGCCGACGTTGAGCAGGAGGTTTCCGCCCTTGCTCACGCACTCCACCAGTTTGTGGACGATCATCGACGCCGGTTTGAAGTTCTGATCGCCTGCGCAGTACCCCCAGTTCTTGTTCATCGTGACACAGGCTTCCCAGGGAACCGGCTCGCCCCGACGATTCACCAGACCCTCGGGCGGGATGATCTGCTCCGGCGAGGCGAAGTCCCCGCTCCAGGGAAGCGGTTCGCTCTCGAGGATGCTCCCGAATCCCTCTCCGCTGGTCTCCAGCCGGTTGTCGATCAGCACGTCGCGCTGGAGTTCCCGCACCATACGGACCAGTTTGTCCGCCTGCCACCTCTCACCGGCCATATCGTCGTAGGAAAAGTCGAACCACAAAATGTCGATCTTTCCGTAATCCGAGCACAGTTCCCGGACCTGTCCATGCAGATACGCCAGGTATCGGTCAAACCGGTGTTCCGCACCTTGAAACGAAACGTCAGCCCGCATCGGGTGATGCCGGTCGCCAAAATGGGGGTAATCCGGGTGGTGCCAGTCCAGCAGAGAGTAGTACAGCCCGACTTTGAGCCCCTCCACGCGAAACGCGTCCAGATAGGCGCGGACCAGGTCACGGCCCGCAGGGGTGTTGGTGGACTTGTAGTCGGTCAGCGCGCTGTCAAACAAGCAGAATCCGTCGTGATGTTTGGCGGTCATGACCGCATACTTCATGCCTGCCGCCTTGGCCGCGCGGGCCCACGACGCGGGATCGAAACCGGTCGGATCAAAAGTGTCAAAGAAGGGCTGGTAGGCTGCGTCGGGAATCTGTTCCCGGCTCCGGACCCATTCTCCCCGGGCCGGGATGGCGTAGAGTCCCCAGTGGATAAACATCCCAAACCGGTCGTTGCGGAACCACTCGCTGCGTTTGAAGTTCTCGTACATCCTGTTGCCTCGCTTTCCCTGCCGGATGGAAGTTGTCTCCCCGGTTCTATCGCTCTATTCTCGATTGTGTGCGGCTGCATCCGCACGAATCCGATCCATCACCTCTTGGGACTCGGACGCGCTCCATCCCGGTGACTCGCCGATCCGGCGCAATCCCAGGGGAAGGGTTGTCAGGTACTCCAATCCTTGCTCCATCGTCGTGCGCGGGTGTTGGTATACCTCCCGGCCGACGCCAATCGGCCCCTCGACTTCGTACAGATATCCGTATTCCTGGCCGGTGTGCAGGATTCGTCCGTTGTCTGCAATGCACAATACCGGGGGTTTGTGCGAGAAGGCCTCTGCCAGTTCCCTCCACTGGGTCACCGTGCTCCCGGGACGCAAGGTATCGAGCACAAGGTTGGACCCGTGATACCAGGGACCCGGCGGATCTCCTGTGTGTTTTTCAGTCATCTGATTGCCTCCGTTCCATCAAAAGGGCCGGATTCCGGGCCGTCATCGTCCGGATCTGGTCGTCATCGAATCCCTCCGCGATCAACATCCGGAGTGTTTCTCGCATCCCCTCGACCGGGTCCGGGAGACGGGCATGGCCGTAGTCCGAACTCAATACGACCCGCTCCGGCCCAAACGCACGGATATATCCGGCGATCTGCAAAGGAGTGAAACGATAGGATTCGGGCAAGTCCCGGACCGTCATCTCCCAGGAAAGCTCCACATAACAGGGTCCGCTGTCTGCGATCTGCAACAGGTCGGAGGTTGTCGACGTCGTATAGGAAGGAAGGTGGGTCAGCAAAATTTTCCGGCACCCCTCTTCGCGCGCCGCCCGCATGACCGCGACGGCTTCTTCCGCGCCACAATGGCCGGTCGCGATCACGATATCCGCAGCCGCAACCATT
>JAAYKS010000201.1 GCA_012522285.1 Clostridiaceae bacterium
CCAACCGCGCCGCCGACCGCCACCCCCGTGCCGACTGCCGCCCCCACGCAACCCGCGGCGGGATCGTTTCCCTACATCCATTACGGCTCCACAAACAAAGACGCCTACGCATCTGCCAGTGTGACGGCCACGTCGGCAGACGGCAGGTGTTCGGTCAGTCTGGATCAGGCCGCCAACGGGGTGATTCTGGTCCGCATGGACAACGGAGTCGCGGGCAACAAAGCACTGGTCACAACGCCTACGGGCAGCCAGTTTCAGTACAATATCCAGCCCGGGATCTGGCTGGGACTTCCCTGTAATGGCGGGTCCGGAAGCTACACCGTCATGTTGCTGGAAAACGTGGGCGGTTCCACCTTTCTGCCCCTGCTCAACGAATCATTCAACGTCAGTCTCTCCAGCTGGCTGCGCCCCTATACGGCCGCCAGCGTCATGATGAATTTTGGGTCGGGCTCGTCCGCGGTGCAGGTTTCCAACTCCATCTGCGCGGGGCTGACCACCGCCGACGCCAAGGTGTCGGCGGTTTACCAGTGGGTCACCTCCAACATATCGTACGATTCCGCACTGGCGGCCCGGATCGGGACAGGCGCGGTCACCACCTACACCCCCGACATCGAGGCGATCATGTCCTCCCGGACCGGGATCTGTTTCGACTATGCAGCGATCATGGCGTCGATGCTCCGGTCCCAGGGAATCCCGACCAAGTTGGTGATGGGCTATGTCCCGCAAGGCTACCACGCCTGGAACGAAGTGTTTTTTGAGGGGGTCGGCTGGGTGATCGTCGCCAGTTTCCGGGTCGCCGAGGTCAACGGATCCGCCTTTGTGATGTTCGACACCACGTTCGGCGCCGGCGGGATGAGCATCGACAGCATCAACGCGATCTCCCGTCAGATCCAGCGGGTCTACTAGCAAAGCCGTGTCCGGTACCTGCGATACCGACAAAAACAGATAAAGCGATACAATGAACAAGCAATCCAAAGAAGGGGGGACACACGCTATGATTGATCCGAATCTGGCACGCAATGTCCTGAACGAAGCGCTGGCATCCGGCGGCGACTTCGCGGAACTGTTCTGCGAAGACACCCAAGGCACCAGCATCACCATGTCCAGAGGAGAAGTGGAAAACGCCTCCTACTCGAGAGTCCGGGGCGTCGGGATCCAGGTCCTGTCCGGACCGCAAAGTTCTTACGCCTACACCGCCGACACCTCGGAGGATGCGCTGTTGGCCACCGCGCGCGCCGCGTCGGCCGGCCTCCGGGACGCACGAGCCGCCTCCCCGGTGCACATCCCCGCATTCCGGACCGTCGATCACGCGCAGCCGGACGCGGTCTATTTTGGCGACACGACCAATGCGCAACGGATCGCTCTGTTGCGTTCGATGCATGCCGCAGCCGCGGGACACAGCACCGAAATCAAGCAGGTCCAGTGCCGGTATCTCGACAGCGACCAGCGGGTCTGGGTGATCAACAGCGAAGGCCTCTGGGCTTCCACCCGCCGGCCCTATACCCGTATTGTGGTGGTCGCGGTCGCCTCGGACGGCACTTCGACCCAGACGGGATTCCGCGGTCCGGGGTTCGGGCGCGGATTCGACGTATACGAGGGGTTCGACACCGCCGCGCTGGGACGCGAAGCCGCCGAGATGGCGGTGACCATGCTGCACGCCCCCGAATGTCCGGCCGGACTTTTCCCGGTCGTCATCGACGGCGGTTTTGGCGGGGTCATCTTCCACGAAGCCTGCGGCCATTCTCTGGAAGCGACTTCCGTCTCCAAAGGGAACTCCGAGTTCGCAGGCAAGATGGGACAGCAGATCGCGGCCCCCTGTGTCAGCGCGTATGACGACGGCACCTGGCCGGACGCCTGGGGCAGTCTGCACGGCATGGACGACGAGGGACATCCCGCTCAGAACAACCTCCTGATCGAAAACGGCATTCTCAAGGGCTATCTGGTGGACCGTGTCGGCGGACGCCGCATGGAAGCGGCTCCCACCGGCAGCAGCCGCCGGGAAAGCTATACCTACGCTCCGACCTCCCGCATGACCAGCACCTACATCGCGCCGGGCACCGACGATCCGGACGAGATGATCACCACCATGGGGAACGGGTTGTATGCCAAAACACTGGGTGGCGGCTCGGTCAATCCGATCACCGGAGAATTCAACTTTGCGGTGGACGAAGGGTATTGGGTCAAAAACGGCAAGATCCAGACCCCCGTCCGCGGTGCGACCCTGATCGGCAAAGGCGGACAGGTCCTGATGGACATCGACCGGGTCGGACCGTCCCGATGGATGGCGCAAGGCATCTGCGGTTCGGTCTCCGGCGGCGTTCCCGTCGATCTGGGTCAGCCGCGCATCCGCGTGAGAAAAATCACCGTCGGCGGAAAGGGGGAGGCACTGTGATGGACTACAAAACATTCCGTGAGCGCCTGTTTGACACCGCCCTGCGCAGCGGATGCACCGGAGCGGAGACCTATCGGCTGGAAGACATCAATTTCTCGGTCGGGGTGCTGGATCAGAAAATCGACAACTATTCGGTCAGTCGCGCAGTCGGCATTGGCCTGCGGGTGCAGGTGGACGGCCACAACGGTTATGCCTACACGGAAGCCATGGACGATCCGGACGGGCTGGTCGCGCACGCGATCGACAATGCGCGCAGCATCGAGACGACAGACGAGCACCCGCTGCAAATCCCGCAGCCGATGCCTCACATCGACCACACGCCGGATCCGCTCTGCGCACTCGGCGAGACCGACAAAATCGAAGCCGCCCTCCGGTTGGAACGGCTCGTACTCGCACACGGCGACCCGGTGACCAAATCCGCGGAGAATATGCTGCAAACCACGAGACGGACGGTCTCCCTCCACAACACCAACGGACTGGCAGCCGAAGAGACCTCCGACCAGTCGATTGTGTTTGCCAACCCGGTCGCAAAACGGGGCGAAGAAGTGCGGGACGCCTACGCGTTCCGTTGCGCTTCCGAGGACCTCGAGGCAGTCGCGGACGAGGCCGTGCAAAAAGCGGTCGCCAAGCTCGGTGCCACACCGGTGGCTCCCGGGAAGTACCGGGTGCTGTTACAGGCAGAGGCCGCCGGCACCCTGCTCGGTGCGTTCGTCCCGATGTTTTCGGCCGACAACGCACAGAAGGGGTTGTCCCTGCTCGCAGGCAAGGAGGGCGAAACCATTGCCGCCGCAGGAGTCGACATCCTGGATGACCCCTTCCACGCCGTCCAGCCGCGCGCTTTCGATGCCGAAGGCACCCCCTCTCAAACCACCCGGCTGGTGGAAGCCGGCGTACTGCGCTCCATGCTGCACAACCTGAAAACCGCCAAAAAGGCGGGCGTGGCCACCACGTCAAACGGAGGACGCACCTCTGCCGGTTCGCCGGTGGGCGTCTCCCCCAGCAACCTGTATGTGGTCCCAGGCACGGCATCGTTCGATCAGCTCGTCGAAACGCTTGGAAACGGTTTGATCATCACCGAAATGTCTGGTACTCACGCGGGCGTGAACACCGTATCGGGCGATTTCTCGCTGCTGTCGGGCGGCTTTCTCGTCGAGAACGGGAAAATCGTCCGGGCCGTGGATCAGATCACCGCCGCGGGCACATTCTTCAGCCTGATGGCCGGGATCTCCGAGATCGGTTCCGATCTTCGCTTCGGATTCCCGGGCAACATCCGGATCGGCGCTCCGAGCCTGTTGGTGGATTCGTTGACCGTCGCCGGTCAATAAGTTCCCCGACAAACCCCTGGCGACTAAGAAAACACGGGCCGCTTCCTTCATTGACCTGCTCCCTGTCAACTTGACAGGGAGCAGGTCGCAGGATGCGGCCCGTGTTGTCGTTCTGGACTCAGTCTGCGGTGTCTTCCAGGCCCAGGAACCGGAGCACCACGTCGCGCATGTTTTCGCGGTCGACCACCTGGTCGTGCAGGACCGGTCTCGCGTCGAGCCCTGCAATCCCCGGCGGCACTTCGAGACCGCTTTCCTCCGAGATCTCCGAGAACAGCTCTTTGGAAGATTTTTCTTTGCCAGATCCCGGCCCGTATAGCGCGTCCGCAATCGCTTCGGTAAATTTGAACGGACAGGCGGTCGCTACAAACACGGTCTTCGCGGTGTCGCCGGACCGTTGAAGATAGCGCCCGTAGACATTGAAGCCGACCGCGGTATGGGGGTCGACCAGATGGTCGGTCCGGTCGTAGATCTCGCGGATCGTCCGGAGCGTGCCGGCGTCGTCACAAAATCCGCCGACCAGGAGTTCCTGGACACGACGCAACTCGACGGGATCCAGCGCATAGCTTCCCTTTCCCGTCAGAGAAGTCATCCAGCCCGCAACTTTGACCGGATCGCGGTCAGACACCTCGAACAACAGACGCTCGAGGTTGCTGGAAACCAGGATGTCCATCGAGGGGGACAATGTTCTATAGAACTCGCGACGGCGGTCGTACACCCCATTGCGGATGAAATCCGACAGGACTTTGTTGCGGTTGGAGGCACAGATCAGTTTGTGAACCGGCAGCCCCATTTTGGAAGCATACCAGGCGGAGAGGATGTTCCCGAAATTGCCGGTGGGTACGACGATGTTGATCGCTTCGCCCGGTTCGATGTACTCCGCTTTCAGCATGTCCGCGTATGCGGAGAAGTGATACACGATCTGGGGCACCAGACGCCCCCAGTTGATCGAGTTGGCGGAAGACAGCATCACCCCCGCGGCATCGAGCTGTGCGGCGAGCGCCTGGTCACCGAAAATTCCTTTGACACCGGTCTGAGTGTCGTCAAAATTTCCGCGCACCCCTGCCACCGTGACGTTGGACCCTTCCTGGGTCACCATCTGAAGCCGCTGTGTCTCACTGACGCCCTGTTCCGGATAAAACACCGCGACCGCGGTGCCCGGAACGTCCCGGAAGCCCTCGAGCGCAGCCTTACCGGTGTCGCCTGAAGTCGCGGTGAGGATGCAAATTTTGCGATCGGTTCCGTTTTTTCGCACAGCCGTGGTCAGGAGATGGGGCAGTAGCTGCAGTGCCATGTCCTTGAACGCCGACGTCGGACCATGCCAGAGTTCCAGCATAAATTCATACGGGTTGTATTTATTGAGTCGCACAAGCGGAGCGGGATCTTCGCCGAACTTTTCCTCGTCGTAGGCCAGATCCACTGCTTCCTCGAGTTCCGCTTGCGTGTAGTCATCGAGGTACAGGGACAGAATCCTGACGGCCCGGCTCCGGTAATCGAGATCGCACAGCGCGGTGATCTCCTCCAGATCCAGCTGCGGGATCCTCTCCGGGACGAGCAGTCCCCCGTCCGGGGCGATGCCCTGCAGGATGGCCTGGGACGCGGTATAGGAGCCTTCTCCGCCCCGTGTGCTGATGTATTGCATGGATGTCCTCCTTTGATATGGCATGTCCGTCTGGCAGGCAACGGGGAGATCCCCGGCCGCAAAGTTTATCCGATCGAGGCGATGCGGGCAAGTGCGCTGGCATACTAGGGACTGGCCGTCACGATTTCCTGAACCGTCCGGTAGCAGGCAAGTGCCTGCTCAAACGCCCCCAATTGTTCATAACACAAGCCCAACCGGAAAGCACAATAACCGGTGTAATACCGGGGATTGATCTGGTAGATCGCTTCAGAGAGCGGCAGACAGGTTTCATAGTCCCGCGCCTGCCAGGGGATTTCGGCCGCCACACGGTGGGATTCGCACAGGTGCCATCCATTCAATTCAATCAGGGTATCCCGCGCCGCGAGCATCTCGCCCGCACTTTGGTCGATTCCCGCGACCTGTGCATCCAGAGGGACCGCCGCGAGGGTGTCCGACAAGACACCCAGCAGCCGATAGGACTCAACCGGCTGGTTCTTGATCCGGTTTTCCGCGTCCTCCAGAAGGGTCGCTGCCAGCGACAGCGTTTCGGTATAGTCCGGAGCGGTCGAAGGAATCGGGGTGACGGTAGGTGTCGGTCGTGCCGTGCTCGGAGCCGTCGTAGCGGACGGGCGTGTCGTCCCCTCCGTCGTGGGGCTGCCGGTGGGTTCGGATGTGGGCATGGCCGTCGGAACCGGTCCGATGGGATCTTCTCCAAACCGGTCGCGGTATTCCGACAACAGATCCTCCCAGGAGACGGTTCCGGAAGAGCCGGTCTGTGCTTCTTCTTCCAGCCGGGTCACCAGCCAGGCAAGTTTTTCCGCCTCGGACGCCGGCTTTGGTTTGTCCGGCCGGATCCATCCCGATATCAGGCGCACCGCGCCAAAAACCAAAAACACCACCAGCGCCAGCGCAACCACCGTCAACAGGATGCGGCGCCAGTCGGTCATAAAGGGATATCGCATGGTCAAAGGTTCGCGGACACGGGGCGGACGGGAACCTTCGTCCCCACCTCTTCCCTCCACCGAAATCCGGTTCGGGCGCAGGCGGATCCGCCGCCGGGTCGATGCCCCACGCTGCACCAGCGGTGCGGTGGGACGGATATTGTATTCTTCCTCCGGGATGGCGGGTTCGTCTGGATCGGACGTGCGCTGCTCAATGGCGGCATGCGCGGCCTCCCGGTACTCCTCCGCCCTGGCGCGAAATCTTTCGGTAAAGCGATCGGTATCCGCGCGGTCAAAAGCTTCCGCGCCAGCGTGCAGGTTGCCTGCGGCCATCTGGCAGCATCCATACAGCAAAACCGCCTGTGCAAAAGCGGGATGGTGTGTGGACAGCCGTCGTAACGCGATGATGGCAATGTCCATGCTGTCGGCGTGGATGTTCTTAACCGCCCGGTTGTACTGGCCAATTGCCAGTTTCATATCCGCCTCGGGGGCAAAATCGCGCACCCGGGTGATATTGCATTCCGGATAGGACATCGCTTCCTGCAGCCAGTCCATCAGGCGTCCCCTTTCTCCGGGATTTCGCCGCGGCGCAAAACACTGCGCACCGCACCGACCATGTAGAGCGATCCAAAGACACAGACTACACCATTGTTGACCATTGCGATCTGCATGGCCGCTCCGACAGCGGTCACGGGATCCTCGATCGCCCGCAACATACAGGTTTCATTATAGTCGGCGCTACCGGTTTTCACCAATCTGTCTTCCATAAGGATCGTCCGGGCTTCTTGCAGCAATGCCTCCGCACCCATCGCGCGGAGATTGTCCGGCGTCACCGCGATAAACGCAGCGGCGAGAAAATCTTGGTTCGCCAGCACCAGGCGCAGCATTTCCGCGTGGTCCTTGTCGGCCATCACGCCACAGACGAAAACCACATTCCGGCCTTTGAACACCCGCCCCAATGTATCGGCCAGTTCGCGCACACTCTGGGGATTGTGGGAGCCGTCGATCACGACTAGCGGATCGGCCTGCCGTACGATCTCCTGGCGCACCGGCCAGCGGGCGGCGGCGATGCCCTCCGCGACCGCCTCCGGACCTGCCAGCGGCAACACGGCAAGCGCCGCAAGTGAGGCGTTTAGCGGCTGGTGCCGCCCCAACAGACCGGTGTGCA
>JAAYKS010000202.1 GCA_012522285.1 Clostridiaceae bacterium
CGACGCAGGTACAGGCGGCACATCCTTCCGTTTTGCGGTTTCCGTTTTTGGGAATCGGGGAGATCGGGACGCGGAGCGGTGCCTGGGCGCACTCATTGGGAAACGAGTCGTCCGCCCTCGTGGACGGCCAGCGCCGCAGCGTCTCCTGCGGGTCACTGGACACCGCATTGCGGCTGGCGATGGACACCGGGGCACAGCCGTGGCTGCGAGTCGGACCGTTTGCGTCCGATGCCGAGATCCGAAATCTCGTGGAGTATCTGGCCGGCCCCATCACGGAACCCTATGGCAAAAGACGAATGGAAAACGGATCCGGACAGCCCTGGACCGACGTTTTCAACCGCATCTATCTGGAAGTGGGCGATACCGAGGGGATCATGGGGGGCGACTCCCGGAAGGCTTCGTTTGTCAACCACGTTATCGGACTGGTCCAGCAATCGCCCTATTACTCAGCTATCCGCAACCAGATCACTTTTGTGGACGGGATGGAATACGAGACGGCACTGATGCTGTCGACGGCGGATTACCATGCTTCCGCGCTGGAGGCAGTGGTCAACGGAGGGGATGCCGTTTCGGAACTCCGGGCCGCTTATCGCGCGTTTTTTGACCGCTCTCCCCGCATGCCGGATCGACCCTCCGATGTGAATTATGAGATGGTCTCGCGCTTTTCCCTGCGTGTCACGGGAAATGCCGAGCCAACCTTGTCGACTTGGATGGAGGCCGTGGCATTGGGGGCGCGGGAAGGATACAGCGTGCAGTTATTCCATGTCGCCCAATCGGACGATTTACAGGAGATGCCGCCCGCGCAATCCGCCGCCCGCGCACTGTCCGCCCACTGCCTGCAAGGATCCGCATTGACGGTCGAACCACTCGAAGGGGCTCCGACCACCATGACTGCTTATGCGTACCGGAACGGACTGCATGTCCACATCCTCCTGATCAACCATGCCAAACAGGCCTACACCTTTCCAGTCGCGTCCGATCTGCGGCTGGAAGGGGCGCTGGTTCAGGTCTATGACGAGAATGGTCAACCCGTCTCGGAAGAGACTATGCGGCGCTCCGGCTCTGCTGTGGATGTCCTGCCGGGTGGTGTGACGGTGCTCGATATTCGGGAAGGGGAGATGGGACAACGACCGATCCCCTGTCAGTCCGGCTGCCATATGGCAAAGATGCGGTGGTTTTGCACCTCCCGCCCGAACGGCTGGCGGGCTTGCTGGTGCCGCCCGGCCTCGGAGGCGCTGTACCTGCATCCGAAGAGCCCGCGTCGATGGTTCACAAAGCCCTGGTGCAGCCGATCGGGTCTCCTCGCTTGCGGGATCTCGCGCACGGGAAGCACAGCATCGTTGTCCTGACGCCGGACCACACCCGCCCGATGCCCAGCCGGCTGACGCTCCCGCCGTTGCTGGCGGAGATCCGGGAAGGTGCACCCGATGCCGAGATCACCTTACTGGTCGCGACCGGCGTACACCGTTCCACCCGAGACACCGAATTGGAAGAAAGGTTCGGCGGGATCCTATCGGACTATCATGCCAGGCTGGCCGTACACGATTGCGATCAGACGGAAGGATTGACGTCCCTCGCGGGTCTTGCGTCCACCACCCCCGTGCGCATCAACCGGATCGCGGCGGAAGCGGATCTGCTCGTTGCGGAGGGCTTGATCGAGCCGCATTTCTTTGCAGGGTATTCCGGAGGCAGGAAAAGCGTCTTGCCGGGCGTTGCGGCGAGGGAGTCGGTCATGGCCAACCATCGCGCCGCTCTGATCGCACACCCGCGCGCACGGACCGGCATGCTGGATGGGAATCCCATCCATGACGAAATGGTGCGCGCCGCGGAAGCAGCGGGATTGGCGTTTATCCTCAACGTAGTGATCGATCCCGACCACAGACTGGCCGCAGCCTTTGCGGGAGATCCGGACAAGGCACACCGCGCCGGGTGTGACTGGCTGGCCGGACGCGCGGGCGTCGCGCCGATCCCGGCGGACATCGTGGTGACCACCAACGGAGGATATCCGCTGGATCGTGACCTGTATCAGGCAGTCAAGTCGATGACCGCCGCGGAAGCGTGCTGCCGGCCCGGCGGCGTGATCATCGAGGTGTCCCGCTGCCAGGACGGGGTCGGATCGGACGGGATGTTCCACACCTTCGCGAAAGGCGATCCGGATGTTACATCTCAGCCGGGAACACGCCCCGACCCGGGCGCTGTACTGGCGGCGATCGAAGCCCGTTCCGCGGACGGCACATTGCCGGACCAGTGGCAGTCGCAGATTCTGGCCAGGGTACTTTCCGAATATACTGTGATTGTGGTTTCGGATCTTCCGGACGCTGTCGTGGAAGCGATGGGATTTGTCGCCGCCCCGGATCCGGACGCGGCGCTGGTCATCGCGGACCGTCTAGTCGGAAGCGACGCCCGGATCGTGGTCATCCCGGACGGCGTTGGCGTCGTGGTCCGATGACTTGAGTCCGCCCCCGCTTACGTCGAACCTGCCCGGTCTGTTCGGCGGCTTTCCGTCCATAAAGACAAAATCCATCCCCATATATCCGGTCTCGTCCCGATAGCGATCCTCACCCGGGACTTTCCACCAATCGATCTTCCTGGCCTCGTCCAGATAGAGGACGCCGTCATCCTGTGGCTCGTACCCGATGGCTTCCCGCACTCCCTCGTTGGTCCAGAACCGATCAGTGTTGTTGGTCACCCCAAATACGTTGAGAAACCGCACATCCTCGGGAGCATCGATACAGCGCTCGACCAACTGCAGCATATCCCGCTGACTGACCCAGGTTCGCGTCTTAAGTGGACTCAACGGGTGGTCGGGAACCGAGTAATGGCCAATGCGGATATTGATGCAGGAGATCCCGTGCTTGTCGCAGTAGTATCTCCCCATGACTTCCACCATGGCTTTCCCGAGTCCGTACAACGTGTCCGGCCGGGGCGGAGAATCCCCGTCGATCTTGTCGGTGATCTTGTAAAATCCGACCACATGGTTCGTGCTTCCATTTACCATGCGGTGGCATCCGTTTTCCCGCATCGCCTCAAACAAGTGGTAGGTCCCCACCACGTTGTTCGGGAGGATCCTTTCCTCAAAGTCGAACGCACCAAGAAAAGCCGCCATGTGTACCACCGTATCCACCCCGTTCATGAGGTGTTTGACATTGTCCGTGTCCCGCAGGTCCATGGCGAGGATTCCCCGATCGGGATCCGCCCTGCGCGCGGTCGCGACCACGTCATATCGACCGGATTGCCTTAGCCCGGTCATCAGCATGCCGCCGATTCTCCCGGCACAGCCGGTAATCAATACACGCTTCATCTCCCGCTCCTTTCCCAGTCTGGCTGCATCCCGTGTACAGTTCCATTATACCGGCGGTGTCCACGGTCTTTGGAACGGATACAGCGAGGTGCGCGGGATTCCCCCGTTGCGGCAAGTGATTTACAATGGGGGTGTATTTGGATGGCAGACACAGGGAGGGAACAGGCGTGCCGATTCTCACCATTTCCAGACAGCCGGGAAGCCTGGGCGACGAAGCCGCCCAGATGTTGTCCCAACGACTAGGATGGGATCTGATCCGCCGCGACACACTATTCGAATTGTTTTTTTCGGATCTGGAAGGATCGCACGAGTACCGGATGCTGATGGAGAGCGCGAAGCGGTTTCTGGCCGCGGATGCCTCCGGTCGCACCTATAAAGAACGTGTCGAACAAGGTTTGCGAACCCTTGCGCGTGAAAAGTCCCTTGTGCTGGTCGGGTTCGGGTCCCAGGCGTTGTTCGCGGAAGACCCCGACGCGCTGCATGTCCGCGTCGTCGCCTCGCCGTCCGTCCGTATCCGCCGGTTCCGCAAGCAGTACCATCTCCCCGAAGCGGGGGCGATGAAGCTACTGGAATCCTCGGACCGAAAACACAGGCGGTTTGTCTCCACGGTGTACGGGATCGATCTTACCGACCCCGCCCAGTATCACCTCATCCTCAACACCGACCGGCTGACAGTCGCGGAGTGTGCGGACACCCTTGCCGCGCTCGTCCAATCCCACGAATCGCTGCGGCGGATGGAGCGCGAGACGCTCGC
>JAAYKS010000203.1 GCA_012522285.1 Clostridiaceae bacterium
GCCGCGGCCAAGTTGGGTGCGACGGTGTCGTTGATCGCCCGGATCGGACAAGACGACACAGGCGACCGGATGCTGTCGGACCTTGGAGCCTGTGGTGTGGACACCCGCGGTGTTGAGAGGGACACCGGGTTTCCAACAGGGACCGCTGAGATCCTCGTCGATCGGAACGGCGAAAACATGATCGTCGCAGACTCCGGTGCGAACAGGGGACTGGACGAGAAGCAGGTGGACCGCCATGAAGCGCTGTTTGCCGCAGCCGGACTCTGTGTCGTCCAATGTGAGATCCCGATTGCCACCGTTTTGCACGTGCTGGCGCTTTGCAGACGGATGCAGCTGCCGGTTCTGTTCAATCCGTCTCCTGTGTTCACCGGAAAGCCGCGCCTGCTTGCGGGCATCCGATACCTGGTACCCAACGAAATTGAACTGCAAAGCCTCTTCCCGGATGCACAGGATGGCCTGACAGGATTGGCAGCCCGTGTGCTGGAATATGGCATCGAGAACGTGTTGGTCACGCGCGGATCCGCGGGATGTCTCCTCGTGACCCGGGAAGGTGCTGCCTCCTATCCTGCGCTGCAGGTGGACAGCCTGGATACGACCGGCGCCGGGGATACCTTCCTGGGAGCCTTCGCAGCTGCGTTGTCCCGTGGTGAGCCGGAGGAACGGGCGATCCGGTATGCGAACGCGGCAGCGGGCATTGCGGTGTCAAGGCAGGGCACATGGGAGGCGATGCCGACGGACCGGGAGGTCCGGGATGTTTTTGAAGGGGGTCGTGCATTGTGGTATCATCAGTAGAACGATTGTTTGACACGAGGTCCGACGCATGATCTTGATGGGGATCGATCCCGGCTACGCCATCACCGGATATGGCGTGGTCGATTACAATAAAGGCAGGTTCCGCATTGTGGATTACGGCGTGATCTCAACGCGGGCCGGCACCCCGTTTGAGCAGCGGCTATTGACCATCTTCGATGGATTGACCCGCGTCATCGAACAGGCGGCTCCTGTTTCCGTTGCGGTGGAGGAGCTGTTTTTTTCCAGAAACACGACCACCGCGATCGGAACCGCTCAAGCGCGGGGAATCGCTGTGTTGTGTGGCGCCCGGGCAGGCATTCCCATCTACGAATATACGCCCCGTCAGATTAAGCTGGCTGTCACGGGATATGGACTGGCGGACAAGCAGCAGGTGCAGCACATGGTGCGTGTCATCCTGGGGCTCAAGGAAATCCCAAAACCGGACGACGCGGCGGACGCGCTCGCGGTTGCGATCTGTCTGGCGCACAGCGGCGCGGACCCGAATGCTTTGGTGGTCGGAGGATATCAGTAATGTTTGCCTATCTGGAAGGTACGATCGATGCCAAATGGGCGGATGCCTTGATCCTGGATGTCTCCGGCGTCGGATACCGCCTCACGGCGGCTCCTGGCATGCTGGAGCGGTTTGGCAAGCCGGGAGACCGGCAGCGCGTCTTCACCTACCTTGCGGTGCGCGAAGACGCTGTCACGTTGTTCGGGTTTTCCTCGCGCGAGGAGCAGACGCTGTTTGAGATGCTGATCACCGTCAGCGGAGTCGGCCCCAAACTGGCCGGTTCCATCGTGGCGGTCATGAGACCGGACGCGTTTGCGATGGCGGTCGTCACGGGAGACACCACGGCGCTCACACGTGTCAAAGGGCTCGGGAAAAAGGGAGCACAGCGGATCATCCTGGAGCTCAAGGACAAGCTCGGCCACGCATATGCCGGCGAAGTACAGCCGGAGGGGATGACGGCCGCAGCGGGCGGTGGCGTTCGTGCGGACGCGATCAGCGCTTTGATGGTGCTCGGTTATTCCGCCGCCCAGGCGACCCGCGCGGTCGATCAGGTTCCGGACCCGTCGACGGGCCTGGAAGACACCATCAAGGCGGCGCTGGCGCAACTATTGCGGTAAGGGAGATACGGTTTCATGCCGATGTTTGAAGACGAATTTCGCGAAGACGAACGGCTGATCGCCAGGGAGCGCATTCCTGAGGACCAGGACGAAGCGTCGCTGCGCCCTTCGCGATGGGAGGAGTACTTTGGCCAGCACAAGGTCAAGGCCAACCTGCGTATCTTTATCGAGGCCGCCAGCCAGCGGGGCGAGGCGTTGGATCATATCCTGCTGTATGGTCCTCCCGGATTGGGAAAAACGACGTTGGCGGGGATCATCGCCAATGAACTGGGCGTCGGGTTCCGGATGACGAGCGGTCCCGCGATCGACAAGCCGGGGGATCTGGCGGCGGTGCTGACCAACCTTACCGAACGCGACGTGCTGTTTATCGACGAAATTCACCGGCTCAACAAGAGTGTGGAAGAGGTGCTGTATCCCGCGATGGAGGACTACGCGATCGACATCATGATCGGGAAGGGTCCCGGCGCGCGCTCCATCCGGCTCGATTTGCCCCGGTTCACCTTGATCGGCGCGACGACACGAGCCGGACTGTTGTCAGCTCCTCTACGGGATCGGTTCGGTGTCGTGAACCGGCTGGAATTGTATGCGCCGATCGACCTTCGCGACATTCTGGTGCGGGATGCGGCGATATTGGATGTCGGGATCGATCCCGACGGACTGGACATCATATCGGAGCGATCGCGCGGCACCCCTCGGATCGCCATCCGGTTGTTGAAGCGATTGCGCGATTTTGCCCAGGTCCGGGGGTCGGGCAGAATCACGGGCGAAATCGCGCGGTTTGGGCTCGAAGCGCTGGAAATCGATCCGGTCGGACTGGACGCGACCGACCGCAGGATCATTCTGAGCATGGCCCGGATGTTCCAGGGAGGCCCGGTCGGGCTGGACACGCTGTCCGCCTGTACAGGGGAGGACCCTGTGACCATCGAAGACATCTACGAGCCGTATCTGATGCAGATCGGTTTTGTCTCCAAAACGCCACGTGGCCGCATTCTTACACCGGCGGCCTGGATTCACCTGGGGTTGACACCGCCCGCGCCGGCTTCCGGGAACTGGCAGGACACCCAGCTCACGCTGGAAAACGGCGTGTGCCCCGACCCAATGGAGAACGGACATGCCTGATCTTTCTGAAACCAAGATTCTACTGCATATCTGTTGTGCTCCCTGTGCGGAATATCCTCTGGCCATCCTTATGGACGAAGGGGTGGGAGTACATGGCTATTACTACAACCCTAACATCCATCCGGCTGTCGAGCATCGCAGGCGGGAGGAAGGGGTCCGGTGGCTGACGGACAAACGGGGGATCGATTGTTTGTATGACGACACTGTCCTGCAGGAGATCTGGGAGCAGGGAGATGAGCACCACGAGGGGCGTCTGTGCGAGCGCTGTTACGGCATGCGGATGCACAAGGCAGCGCAGATGACGCGGGAACTCGGGCTGGAAGCCTTTACCACGACATTGCTGGTGAGTCCTTACCAGAAACATGACCTGCTGCGGGATCAGGCGGAGAAGGCCGCGCGGGCGGCCGGTGTCCGGTTTCTGTATCGCGATTTCCGTACTGGTTTTCGTGTCGGGCAGGATATGGCACGCGCAGACGGCCTGTATCGCCAAAAGTACTGCGGATGCATTGATTCCCTGAACGACTCCCGTTTCAAGAATCGAATTCTGGGTGAGCACCAAGCGCTGACGGATCTTGCGGGCGGACTCTGACCGACCGGTGGTTTTCATACAGGACCATCCCCGGCCTCGCACCGGACATCTTTCTCACATGGGATACAGGACAGTAGTCGACGGATACCATCGCCCCATCCCCCTGGAGGGGATGTTGCGCTTCTTTTTTACCCGGACGACTGAACCAGGCGGCGATCTGTGCCGCTTCCAGCAGCGTGCGTTCCGGAATCTCGCGGCGGCCCGCGCGAATGATCACGTGTGTCCCCGGTTCTTTTTGGACATGTAGCCATATGTCGTCCCGGTCCGCGGTCTTGAATGTCAGACGGTCGTTCTGGATGTTGTTGCGCCCGACCAGGATGTCAAATCCGTCCGAGGAGCGGTATCGCCGCGGATCCGATCCCGCCGGTTGGCGTACAGGTTCGCGGGATCCCGGTTTCTTTTTACTCCCTTTACCTGTTCCTTTTTTCCCGCGCGACTTTTGATTTGCCTTGTTCCCGGGCGCCCCTGACTCGCGGAGATCTTCCGATGCCGTAAAGCCGGACCATTCCATGGTCAAGGCCTCCAGATCGCCGTCTTCCTGTGCGTTTTCAATGGCGGTCAACAAGGAGGCCAGATACGCCGACTGCTCCATGTCCTGCGCCAGAAACCGGGTAGAGGCTTCCAACCTGGCTTTTCCCTTCGTATAAGCCTTAAACAGTCTCTGTGCGTTTTGAGACAGCGTGCGACTGCTGTCCAGTGTAATCCATAGGGGCTGCCCCTCGTTGGCATAGTCTATGGCTTCAAACCCGGGAATTCCGTCTTTGAGTGCGTACATATTGGCCAGGATCAACTCGCCGTCCCGCCGCATATCCTGAAGTCCTTCGCAGGACTTGATGTCGGCTCGGTGCGCTTCCGCTTTGCGAAGCACGCGATCCAGGCGGGTGGAGACTGCCTGTGCCAAAGCACGTCGCCGTTGCTCCAGACGGTTTTTCGTGATGTGGTGTGTGTAATAAGTGTCCATCGCGTCCGACAGTGTCGGCAGAGGGACGCGAAAACCGCAGGACTCCAGTGGGAAGGCATGGAAATCGGTCCAGTTCTGTGTATCCGGGGACAGGCGGAAGAGGGTGGGGATCGCCGGACCGGTCAGGATGCGTTCGAGCAGCATAGTCGTCTGAGTTGCGACCCGCCGTGTCTCCACTGTCGATAAGGTGGAGGCGTGGCGTTTGCCGTCAATGTCAGCCAGATGGCAGATCTCGCGGCAAAGCGGGGGAGAGAACCCGCGGATCATGTCCAACAAAGCCAACTCCACGTTGCGGGCTGTGCTCAGGCGCTCTGAAAATGCAGGATCTCCCGCATGCAGGATCTCAAGGACCGACCAGGGATCCACCTTGTCCTGTGAAGGCGGCGGGGTATAACGTCTGGCTGGCAGAACTTCACGTACGCGGCTCATAGCATGGTCGACATGGTTGGCCGCATCCAGGATGGTCCCGTTTTCTGATA
>JAAYKS010000204.1 GCA_012522285.1 Clostridiaceae bacterium
CGCCTTCGTAGTACAGTGCGGCCTGTCCGTCCGCGAACAGTGCGTCCGCTTCCGCGGCGCTCATCCCCAGTACGTTGGGAGAGAACGCGCCCGCGTCTACCAGCTGCTTGAACCGTTCCATCGCCCCGACAAATCCGTATGCCGGATCGGAGTACCGGGTCGGATCGTCGCCGAGACACAGCTCCAGCGATTTTTCGAGGCCGGCTGTCCGCACCAGCAGCGCGGAAGCCAGCCAGGCAAACCGCATGTCTTTGCCGCCGACCGCGATCCCGACCATCCCTTTGGCACGCGCCTTCGAGATCAGAGAGAGCAGGTCCTCAAAGGTTCTCGGCGGCTTCCACCCGTACAGTTTGAACAGTTCCGTGTCATAGTACAGGCCGTCGATACTCGCCTCCTGGGGCACCATCATGATCCGGCCGTCCGGCATCGTTGAGGACAATAACGCTTTCTCGTCGAACCAGGTCCGGAATTCCGGATGTCGCGGATCATCAAAAACAGGACGCCAATCGATAATCTTCCCGTCCTTGATGTACTCGCGCGCATAACTCAGAACGCACCAGGACAGATCGGGCGGGTTGCCGGTCGCCATCCGTGTGGTGAGCCGGGCGCGCAGATCGGCGGAAGGCAGCCCTTCGTGCTCGACCCGGATTTCCGGATGTACCGCGGCAAATCCGACCAGCGCGGCCGTCAGGTGGGTATAGGCCGTGGAACCGGATGTCCAGGAGGTCATCAGTTCCACCGTGCAAGGTTCGTTGCCCGCGGTCTCGGCTGGCTGTCCGGGGTTCCAGCTTGCGCAGCCGCCCGCGGCGGACAGAAAAGCCAGCAATACCATGTAAGCGAGAACGCGGATCACCTGGCGCGGCATGTGTCGCTTCATTTACACCCTCCTGACCTGCCGTTGTCCGGGTGACAAAAACAGCCGGGTTTGGCCCGCCGACGGTTTCCATCTCTACGATACCGAAAACCACGCGTGGCTTAGTCTCAGCGGTTTCATCGATACTGGCAGGATTTTCATATGCTTGCTCAGAGGTGGAAAATCAGTGGTAACGGTTTTCAGTCACTGGCACTCTTTTCATCTCGCGCTTTGTTTTCCGCCGCGGCGCGGCGTGCGAATTCAGAAGGAGTGCAGCCCGTGAACTTGCGGAATGTCTTGCCGAAATAGGACGGGGTCTGGAAAGCAAGTGCCTCCGCGATCTCCGCCATCCGATACCGTCCGCTGCGGATCATGTCCTGCGCCTGGCGGATCTTCGCCTGGTTGACATAGTCGGAAAACCGGCTGCCGGTGACACGGGGGAACAGCGTACTCAGATAGCCGGCGCTGACATGCAAGTGTGCGGCGGTTTCGCGCAGCGACAGCCGACGTCCGAGATTGTTTGCAATAAACGCCCGTGCTTCATGTACGAGTCCTTCCGTCCGGTCCCGCTGCAACCGGACCAGACGCTGGACAACGAGATCCCGATACTGCTCCAGAAAGTGCTCCAATCCGCCATACGTGCGGATCCGGAACACTTGCGCATGGAGCCCCAG
>JAAYKS010000205.1 GCA_012522285.1 Clostridiaceae bacterium
ACGCGGTATTCGACCTGGATGGGAGAACCGTCCGCCCGCCAGAACACTTCGTCATCCGTCCCGAACCCCCTGCCCTGGCGGATGGCCCGGAATATTTTGCAGTCCGCGGCTGCAAATGGAGATCCGTCTGGGTGCTGGTAGTGAATCTTTTCGTGGAGGTTGGTGCCCAGCAGGTTCTCCGCATGCGCATACCCCAGCAGCTGGACACTACTGGGATTGCAGAAGGTGCACAATCCCTGGACGTCGATTCCCAGGATGGCCTCGGCAGTGGAGTCCAGAATGAGCTGCAGCTCTTCGGTGCGTTCCTGCACCCGTTCCTCGAGGTGGCTAACGAGGGTCTGCATCTCATCCGCCATGTGGTTCAGGCTGGTGGCGATGCCGCCGATTTCGTCCTGGCGGACCACCTCCGCCCGGCGGTGCAGGTCACCCGACGCCAGTGCTTGCGCGGTTCCCAGCATCTGTTTGATGGGATGGAAGAGTCTTTTGATGATGAAATTGAAAAGCAGAGCGAGCAGGACCAGCGCCGCGACGGCCACACCCGCCGACCAGGAGATGCTGCGGAACATGCTGAGCATGACCGGGCCTTCCGGGACTGCGGTGATGGCGATCCAGTCCACCCCCGCCAGCCGGATCTCCTGCAGGTCGATATAGAGCCGGTCTTTGCCGGCAAGGTGGGACAGGGAACGCGTCGCGTCCGCCAGGTAAGACCGGTACGCGGACAGGATGCCCTCGTGGCCGATCTCGTCGATCCCCACACGCTGCACTGTACCGTCTCCGCCCACCGTGTAGTTGTCCCGGCCGAGGGAGTTGGCGACCAGAAGCCCGGTCTCCCGCTCCACGAGAAGCGCCGCCCCTTCAAAGGGGTCTGTGATCTCGCGCAGATAGTCCTCGATCCCGGAGAGCAGCATATGGGTGCCCATCACGCCCTCGAGGGTCCCGGACCGGTCGTAGATCGGCCAGGCGGCGGAGACAGCGAGATCCTCCATCACAAAATGCTTGTAAAGGGGCGACCAGACCGGAGTGCCTGCGGCTGCGGCAGCGGTGTACCACGCCCGGGTGCGCGGGTCGAACGCCCCGGCCTTGACCGCCAGCGTCCCTGCGGTATGGTCCTCCCGGACCGTATAGTACCAGGATTCCCCGCCGGTGGACGCGTCGTTGCGCATGATCTCTGGCAGCCCCCCGTCGTTGCGCCGGGCACCGTAATACGCGCCCTCCCGGGAGCCGTAGCTGATGCTGTAGATCTCCTCCGCGCTGGTCGCGAGCTGACTGACAAAAAACCGCTCCCGCTGTGCGGTGTCGGTCAGGTCGACCGCGCCGCTTTCGATCAGGCTCGCGCTCAGCACGTTGATCCTGGACGGGATCTCCAGAAAGGCCTCGATCTGCTCGTGGATATGCCCGCCGGTGTGGTCCACCAGTTCCTGCCGCACCCGGTTCGCAGCGGCAGACCAGCTGGAATACACGACGGTTCCGATCCCCAGAACCGACACAAGCATGGACAACACAAAGACGAGGATGACGAGGGTCCGGATGGAGATGCTCTTGTGTTTGTGCTTCACGTACAAACCTTTCTATGGCGGCAGGATCGGCCGCTGTTCGGTTCTTTGCCATCTACCCCATCGGCAGTGCGCACTCCCATCGTACCGTACACGGGGGTTGCGCTCAAGATGGGGCGGTGAACAAAGTACGACATCGAAGACCCGGAGCTTTATGAAATGACAACGGTTCAGATCGGCAGGGTCTTGGCGATGGCGTCCAGTTCCCCGTTGCGCACGAGCCCGACAAACACGAGCGCCACCTCCGGATCAAACTGGGTCCCGGCACAGCGTTCGATCTCCTCCACGGCTTCTTCCACCGGCACAGGCTTCCGGTAGGGGCGCTCCGCGGTCATGGCGTCAAAGGCGTCCGCGACCGACAGGATCCGCGCGAGCAGCGGAATCGCCTCTCCGGCCAGCCGGTTCGGGTATCCCCCGCCGTCCCAGCGTTCGTGGTGGGCCAGCACCAGATCCGCAACCCCGCTAAAACCCGGGGAGGCGGACGTGATGCGGTATCCGACTTCCGGGTGCCGCCGCATTTCGGTCCATTCCTCGTCTGTCAGCCGGCCCGGCTTGTTGAGGATGGTGTCCGGGATCACGACTTTTCCGATGTCGTGAACGATCGAAAACAGGTGCAGCCTGTCGAGCTGGACGGAATCCAGCCCCATCTCGATACCGATCAGCCCGGTCAGCCTGACCAGCCGTTCCGCATGCGCCTCGGTCTCGTAGCTTTTCTCATTCATCGTGGTGATGATGGACTTCATGACCGCGTTGTGGGGACTCATCTCGACCAGCACCTTGCGCTGGTACAGGTAATCCTCCGCCTCCCGGATGGCCTGCTCAAACCGCCCGGAAGCGTCCTCCTGGGTGCCGTACGCCAGCGACAGAAACAGCGGGAGCTCGTCGGACACCCGGTTTTCCGCGTGGTCGAGAAACGCATCCTCCATCTCCCGCATGCGGGCATACGCGGTGGCGCGTTCGGTACGGGGCAGCAGGATGCTGAACTCGTCACCACCTGTGCGGGCGAGGATCTCCCCTTCCCGCAGGCATCCCGAGAGGATGCGGCCCGCGGTGCGGATCTGCCGGTCGCCCTGCTGCCGGCCGAACGTGTCGTTGGTCTGCTTGAGCCCGTCGATGTCCCCGATGATCACGGTGAGCGGAAAATCCTCCGCCTGGAGATGGGTTCTGACCGCGGCGTCGAAATGCTCGCGGTTGTACAACCCGGTCATCGGATCGTGCCGGGTCTTGTAGAGCAGTGCTTCCGCGTCGGTCCGGAACTGCGTGATGTTGTGCAGCGCGCAATAGGTGTGGAGAAACCGGCCGCGTTCATCCCGGATGACCCGCCCCTTTACAGAAAACGTGACCGGACGACCTTCTTTGTGGAGCAAGGTTATCACCGTATCGGACGTACCGGCCTTCAGGAACGCCTGAAACCGGTCCCGAAAACCCTTTCGGTCCGCTTCGTACATCAGGTCTCCAACCCAGCGCCCGATGACCTCATCCGATTCATACCCCATTGTTTCCAGCCACTTCCGGCTGACCCGGATCAGGGTGCCGGTCTCGTCCAGTGACTGGCAGCTGATCGGAAGATTTTCGAACAATGCCTGCAGATTTCCAGCGCCCGCAAGCAATACGTTCCCGGCTTCGTGCCGGGCCCGCTGGTGCAAGAGAAGGATGCTGAGCAAAAAAGACGTGACCGGGTACACCAGCAGTGCGGGTCCCGCTATTTGCCCGGCCAGTACTGGTCCGGCTCCGTCCGGTACCGACAGCACAAACAGAATCATCCCGATGTGGACGACCCATCCCATGAGGAAGATCTTGAGATAGGCTTGCCCCTTGTCCCGCATATCCCGGATCACCCAGTGCCGCCACACCAGCCCGATGCCCGCGGAAAACAGGATTGACAGCACCGCCGCGGGCATGCCCGCCCCTCCGGCGAGGATGCGAAGTCCCGCTGCTGTGACTGTCACCATCAACGTGGGGACAGCCCCGAAGATCAGACCGGTCACACTCACCAGGATGGTGCGGGTATCAAACACGAGCCCGGGCGAGACTTCGTAGGGCATCGCCATGGCGGCCAGACAGATGCCGGACACCAGCATCCCGGACACGACCGGTCGATAGCGCTCCAGGCGGGGCCTGATGATGGATCCCAGTTCCAGCACAATGAAAAGGCCAAAAGTAACCAGCGCGTTGTTGACAAACGCAAAGACGATCTCTCTATCCATCGACTCCTCAGCAGGTGTCCGTCGGTCCCTCTCTTCAAAAGGGCCCGCGAAAAATGCAACGGGCTCTATTGTAGCAATATGAACGGACTTTGTCGTGTGTCAAAACAAAAGAAACACGCACCGAATTCCCTCCGGTTTACCGCCATTCGACGCCCAGTTCCCGCCCGATCATACGCATCTCCTCCAACGTGGCTTCCTGGACCGGAATGCCGTCGCGGAGCATCGCCAGACGGGATTCCCGTTCCTTTTCGCCGTGGATGTAAATGCGGTCCTGCCCCGCGGCCTTGGGGCTGTCGCGGAGCTCCTGCATCAAGGTGGACATCCGGTCCCGGATCTCCGCCTTGTCGCCAAACACCCCGTAATCGATCGCCCAGAGCGTAAACGTGGTGTCGGTGTTGCCCGAACGCTGCACGTGAGGGCCGGTGGTTCCGCCGCCCACAATGGCGGTCAAAAGTTCCACGATCATCGCGAGCCCGTACCCCTTGTGGGAGCCGGAATGCTCGTCCAGCCCACCCAGCGGCAGGATGCCGCCCCCCGCTTTTCCGATGATGTTGCGGATCACGTGTCCCGCGTCGGAGCAGTCCCGCCCCTCCTCGTCCGCGGCCCAGCCCGCGGGGAGGGGTTCCCGGCGTTTGTCGTACACTTCCAGCTTGCCCCGTGTGACCACGGTGGTGGCGGCATCATACCAGAAAGGCACCGGGTCCGCGGGCATGCACACCGCGATGGGGTTGGTCCCCAGCATGGCCTTGCGCCCGTGCGTGGGGATCATGATCGCCTCGGTGTTCGCCAGGCTGATCCCGATCATGTCCTGCTCCGCGGCCATCGAGGAATAGTATCCCGCGATCCCGTAGTGGTTGGTGCGACGGACCACCACCATCCCGATCCCGGCGGCGCGCGCCTTGTTGATCGCGAGCCGCATCCCGTATTTGCCCATCACCTGTCCCATCGTATAGGGGGCGTCGATAACCGCTGAAATCGGGGTCTCGTGCACCACGGTAAACCCGGCGTCGGGCCGGATCGAGCCTTCCTGCATCGCCTTGTAGTAGCGGATCAGCCGCTGTACACCATGCGACTCGATCCCGTAGAGATCCGAGGTCAGAAGCACGTCGACAATATCGGCGCTTTGCTCCGCGGTATACCCCGCTGCCTGAAACACCGCCTCGCCGAACGAACGGAGACGCGGTTCCTGGATGTACAGATAACCCATGTGCATTACCTTGCCTTATCTTCCTATTTGGAAATACATGCGTATTATAGTACCAGATATCAATCGATCTATGCGTCAAAAAGTTGGGCAAATGGGTCGATCTAGCC
>JAAYKS010000206.1 GCA_012522285.1 Clostridiaceae bacterium
CGAGCCGGTCAGACGGGATGGCCTCAAACGCGCGATCCAGATGTTCCGACTGCCGCAGGTTTTCCAGGGCGATCGTGACGTCCTGCCGCTGTGCGCGTTCGACCAGCCGGCGCAAACGATCCAACCCAGTCGGTCCTGCTGGCGGGGGATGGTTGCCTTGTGTGGCATGCAGTACCATCACCGGTATTCCGTGGTCACGGCAGGCGTCGATACAAGAGAGATATCTGGCATACACGGACTCGGCGGTGACGCCGTCCTTCCAGAGCAGATTGGCATCCGAAAACGGCACATGGATGTTTTCCACCCACAGCCCCCGTCTCCTGGCCAGTTCGGGCAACTGCTCCTTTGTGCCGTTTGCCGCCCGGTACTCGTCGCCCCACCACAGCATGACCGCATCAAACCCCGCGTCGGCGATCAATCCCATACGCTCTTTTGGCGGAACGGGATATCCAAACCAAAAATAGATGGACGTCTGTACAGCCGGGCTCAAGGTTCCACCTTTTCGACAGGCTGCGCGCCTCTCTCATCCGATCTGGCCTGCCGGCCGCCACCTATCAGCAGCACCGAAGTTCCCATGGCGACACTGACAAGGAGAAAGACCGGAGCATACCCAAATAAGCTGATCAGAAGGCCGCCGATGACCGGCAGCAACACGATCAGGATGTTGAGCGTGCCCCGGATGCCGAGATACTCGGTCCGGGACTCCTCAGGCGCGATATCCAATAGATAGGGTTCGAAACCGATGCGCCGGCCGCTGATGATGAACCCGATGAAAAAGAAAAGCACGGCATACCCCGCGGGACTCGTGCGGACCAAGAGCAACGCGGCCACCGGGATCAGCGCACCCAGCAGGATGCAAGTCCGGACGATTGTCTGCGGGCTGTTCCGGCGTGCGATGCGCCCCCATACCAGATTGGACAGGATCGTACAGGCCACCTGCACGAGCAGATACTTGCCGATATATCCGGTATCCAAACCGAACGTTTCCCGCGCGTACACCATGTAAAACGGCAGTGCCATCACGCTGAAACTGGTCAGATTTTCGACCAGTAAAAAGCGGCGGAATCGGGCGTCCCGACGCAGCAATGCCGGAACCCCCCGCAGATAGTTGGCCAGTGTTTCAGGCCCGCGGGCGGGGGGCGGAGAAGCCGGTTCGCGAATCCGGTAAAAGCCGGCTGTCGCGATCCCCAACCCGACAAACCCCACCGCCAGATTGATCCCGTAATTGTAGGGGAAGCCGAGTCCTCCCGACCGGAAGAGCAATGAAACCAGCAGCCCGCCACCGAAAGAAGCCGTACTGCCTGCGAATTGTTTGGCGGCATACAGCCGAACCCGGGCAGGTCCGCTCATTGTTTTCCCGAGGAGGTCCGCATACGCAATGCCCGCAAACCCCGCGCTGACTGAAAACAGGAACACCCATAAAAAAAAGCCGGCAACGGCCAGAGAGGGCCGATCCTTCGCGAATAAAAATGTCGTTGCCGACATCCCGAAAAACGACAGTGCCCGCAACCAGATGCCGGCCAGCAAATACCCTTTCTTATACGGCCGCGTCCGCAGATGATGGCTGAACAGCAGGTTGAACACCAGAGGTGCGCCCAGCATCACTCCATACAGCAGTCCGAACACCACACGGGATCCGGTCAGCTCGGTCACCAAAGCCGGGAAGACCGTGTTGAGATCGAGCATCGACGTCGTCAGTCCCAGAAAAAAACCGTGCCAGATGTAGGCAAATGCGATCTGTTTGTCTCCGGTTGTTC
>JAAYKS010000207.1 GCA_012522285.1 Clostridiaceae bacterium
CCTGGTGCCACAAAACGCCCTTGAGCACCCCGCCGGCCAACAATGCCGCGCGGGTGGCCTGTATGGCTTCGGTGATCAACGACTCTCCCGGCTGCCACTCCCGCAGGGAGGTCCCGCCAAATGCACAAGGTACCAGCCCGATTGTGCCGCCATGCCGACGCTGTAACGCGTCCGCATAGCTCATGCCCGGGCCGATACCGGTCATCGCAGGTTTGTCCGCATGGAGCGGCTCTGCCGCAGGCAGCCACACCCCGTCGCGGAACATCCGCACCGCGGGATTGTCGATGGGCGGCACCTCATCCATCGGACCCCGGCCGGCCATGTTGGATTGTCCGATGAGAAGAAAGGTCTGGATCATGAAAGGCTCCTGTCTGGTGTGACGGATGACACCGTGTTCAGCAGCACCCGGACCCGCCCGCGTCCGATCCGCATCCGCAGGTCGGCTCTTTCCCGGTCAGCATCGAGACGAGGATGGCAGAGGCACATCCGACTCCGGCCTGGACCGACAGTGCCCCCGCAGGACAATTGCCCGCACAGGCACCGCACTCGATGCAACGGTCGCGGTCGGCCATCACGGCGCGGCGGCCTTCCATTTCAAACACCTGCTGAGGACAGACCTCCACGCAGCGGCCGCATCCTTTGCAGCGGGCAGTATCGTACGACAACGACACGACGTTTTTCACATAATAGGAACGCATTTAGCTATCCTCCCTTAGCACAGCCGGACCGCATCCGCGGCCAGCAGTGCCATGATTCCCAACACCACACCGATTATCTGTGGCAGTAGGGTCAGTCGCATTTCACGGTTGACCCCAGAAGGTGACGTATAGGTGGAACTACCGGTAAAGTTCATCGCCTCGAATGCGGTTATCGCGGGGATGGAAAGCAGATATCCGACCGCTTTGAGCCAACTGGTCGCATCTGCGGGTGGCCAGCCAAACAGAAGAACGACCGCTATCGCCCAAAAAATCCCCAGAAAAGCACCTTTGACCGCGAACATCCGTCCGGGAAGTACCGGGAGCAGCCCCGGGACCAAAACACATCCGGTCACGACGGCGCCCAGAACGGCAACCAGATCGATCCAACCATACCGACCGAATCCGATGGCATTGAGGAGAAAAAACACCCCTAGCACGACAATCGCTTTTTTTATGTTTGCGACCAGTTCCACCGGCGTCAGTACCAGTCGGTCGCCCAGCGTGAAACGGATCCGCCGCATCGCCGGCGTGGCAATCCGGCCTGCCGCGAGATAGGCGGGGAGATCCGCGGCTGCAACCGGCCCAAACAATACATGGAAACCGGTATCGCGGGTGATTTCATGTGCCCGCACGCCAGGCGCGCCTAGTTGCGGAAGAATCAGCGACTGGTGCCGGACCACCTTGTCCAGGCGGGAAGCCCGGATCCGGCGGACGATTTCCCCGGTTCCGAACGTACCTTTCCCTGCGGCACACCAGACATTGACACCACGGGTGTCGAGCACGAGAATCCAGGCGTTGATCCCATCCAGCTCACAACGCAGACGGTCAAATGTCATTTTATAATTGGCGGTGACCAAAACCGGCGCGTCCCGATCCGGCCGGCCGACGCCATACAATCCGGGCGGGACGATAAACTGCATCCGGCCAATACCCCATCGAACCTTCCAGCTCCCGAATCGATCGCGAACGGAGAGCCGGGTCGCCACCAGCGGTACGACGCCGGCCGCGGTGTCCAAGGTATCAGTGACCCACGGTGAACCCAACGCGTCCTCGGCGTTGTTTCGGATGGGAGATGGGGCTTTGCCTGTCAAATGAACTTTTTTTAGTCGTGAGAACTCCAATGTAACCGGATCCTTCTTTCGGTGGCTGCTTTGCGGCAGTCGCGTTTGTATCCGCAGTATAGCACGGTACGCTTGGCCCCGGATGGTGTCTGTCGAGTTATCCGACCTTGCCGGGGATGATTCGGTTGGATCCGACAGGACCGCCGGAATTGCGGTATGCTGAACAAGAAGGAAGAGATGCGGGTTCGATCTTTTCCGGACAAAATGTATGAAGGAGACCGTTCCAATGTTGAATGAAACTCTCTCCAACTTGCTTTCGCGCCGCAGC
>JAAYKS010000026.1 GCA_012522285.1 Clostridiaceae bacterium
CCGATCAGGGCGGTGTGGATCGGCTCGACGCCCCACTCCGGGAGCGAGGCGAGGGTCTCCAGGGCTTCGGTGAGCACTGTCAGCGCGAGTGCCGGGTCGGTTTTCATTTTCTTGTGGGTGAACAGGTCGGTGTCGTAGTCCGGCAGCGCGGCCAAAAACCCAATCATCCCGGGGATGTCGGTCAGCCGCTCCACGCGGGGCTGCAGAATCGAGGCCAGCAGCGTGCGGTCCAGGCATCTCCCGCCCAGCGCCTGGTCGATGGGAGCGGCGGCGGTCTCAAGGAACCGCGCGGGTTCCATCGCGCGCAGATAGCCCGCGTTGAACCAGGCGAGCTTGTCGTAGTCGAATAGCGCGGGGGACTTGGAAATCCCGGAGATCCGGAAAGTCTCGGTCAGTTCCGCGAGGGAGAACACTTCGCGGGTGTCGCCCGGGGCCCAGCCTAGCAACGCGATGTAGTTGATGATCGCCTCCGGGAGATAGCCCTCGCGGACGAGGTCGTCAAAGGAGGTGGCGCCGTGCCGTTTGGACAGCTTGGAGACCGTCCCGTCCGGGTTGCGCCCGACGATCAGGGGGAGGTGGACGTACTCCGGAACCTCCCAGCCAAACGCGTCGTAGAGCAGGTTGTACTTGGGCGCGGAGGAAAGGTATTCCGATCCTCGCACCACGTGGGTGATCCGCATCTCGTGGTCGTCGATGACGTTGGCGAAATTGTAGGTGGGATAGCCGTCGGACTTGAGCAGCACCTGATCTTCCAGCTCCTTGTTCTCGACCTGGATGGTCCCGTACACCGCGTCGTGAAACGCGGTCGTCCCGGTCAGCGGCATCTTCTGCCGGATGACGTGGGGGGTGCCGGCCGCAAGCAGCCGCTCGACCTCCTCTGCGGGCAGATCCCGGCAGTGGCGGTCGTATCCCTGGATCCCCTCCGCGTCCGCGCGCAGCGATTCCTGCCGCTCCCGGGTGCAGAAGCAGCGGTAGGCTTTGCCTTCCGCGACCAGCTGTTCCGCGTAGGGGCGATAGAGGTGGCGGCGCTGGCTCTGCACATACGGCGCGTAGGGGCCGCCGACGTCCGGGCCCTCGTCATGAACCAGTCCGACCCGCTTGAGGGTGTCGTAAATGACCTGCTCCGCGCCTTCGACCTGGCGTTCCTGGTCGGTGTCCTCGATCCGGAGCACAAACACCCCGCCCGCCGATTTGGCGATCAGGTATTCGAACAGCGCGGTGCGGAGGTTGCCGACGTGCATGAGGCCGGTCGGGCTGGGGGCATAGCGGGTGCGGACGGGTGCGGTCATGAAAATTCCTCGCTTCCGACCGGCGACAGGGCGCCGCGGATGGGGTGTCGGGGGAAGTGCCAAGTGGCCGTGGCAAAGGGGACGCAGGCCGGTCGTTCGCGCTTCCTGCCGGTCGCCGCGGGCCTCCAGGGCCGGCGGCGCAAAAGGGAAAGGTTGCCAAATATGATATCATAGAGTGCGCTGTCGGAGTAGCGTTTGCCCCCATGCCTGACCGGCAAAGGGGCCTGATTCGGTGGCGAAGGAGAGGCGGTTTTCCATGTTTGGTTACGCGCGCCCCCTCAAGGGCGATTTGCTGGTGCGGGAGTTCACCTGGTACCGCGCGGTGTATTGCGGGATCTGCAAGAGTCTGGGATCCCGGTACGGACAGCTCTCCCGGCTGGGGGTCAACTATGACGCGACCCTGCTGGGGGTGCTGTTGTTTTCGCTCCGTCCGGAAGCGCCGGGCCAAGTCGCGGAATCCTGTATCGCCAACCCTCTGCGCAAACACCCGGTGGCCCGGCCGGATCCGGTGCTCGACGCCTGTGCGGACATGACCGTGATCCTGGCCTGGCACAAGGCCAAGGACGACACCGCGGACGGGTTTGCGCTCCGCGGGCTGGCGGCCCGGGCGGTGTTTTCGTCCGCGCGTCGCAAGGCAGCGGCCGTCTGGCCGGAGATGGACCTGGCGGCCGCCGAGGGACTGGCTTCTCTTGCGGAGGTCGAATCCCGCCCGCCCGGGGAAGACGCGCCCACCTTGGCTGCCGCGGCGTTTGGCAGGGTGACCGGGGGGATTTTCGGAGCGGCTTCGGATCGGTTGCTGCCCGGGCTCGACGCCGCGTTCCGGGAAGCGCTGCGGCTGGCGGGAGACCGGATCGGACAATGGATCTATCTGGTCGACGCGATTGACGATCGATCGGACGATGCGGATAATAAAAACTGGAATCCGTTTGCGGGGCTGGACGCACAGGCGGCCGTCGAGAAGGCCGGCGGGATGCTGGAAGCCCTGGAGGCCGAACTCGACCGGACGCTGGCGCTGCTGCCCTATGAGCGGGACGCGGCGATCGTGTCCAACATCATGCAGACGGGATTGCCGGCTGTCCGGGCGGACGTGCTGGCCGGACGCAAACTGGGCCGTTTATAGGCCCGAAAGGATCAGGAAGTCACATGGCGGTCAAAAATCCGTATGAGGTGCTGGGGCTTCGCCACGGAGCAACCCAGGAGCAGATCAAAAAAGCCTATCGGGAACTGGTGAAAAAATACCACCCCGATAGTTATGCGAATCACCCGCTCGAAGATCTCGCGAAGGAAAAGATGCAGGAGATCAACGAGGCCTACGATATCCTCACCAAGGGAAACGGGAACGTCCCCCCTTACAACGACGGCTACACCAGTCCCGACGAGGCGGCCGAGCAGGCTCGACGCGGGGGATACGCCAGCGGATACGGCAACCGGGGAGGCCCCTTTCAGCAGGGTCCCGGGGGGCAAAGCCCATACTATACCCAGCGGACCGGCCCGGGCGGCATGAGCCTGTGCGATCAGCTGTCCTGCCTGTGCTGTGCCGACACCTGCTGTGAATGCGCGGGGGGAGACCTCTGTGCCTGCTGCTGACCGGGGACGCCGTGCCGCCCGTTCGGCTGCGTACGGCGGCATCGCGGCCGGCCTCGCGGCGCTCGCGCTGCTGGGGGTGCGGCTGTTGCCGACCGCCGACCTCGCACTGTATGCGGTGGCTTCGGCCGCTATCGCACTCGCCCTGATCGAACTGTCCTTCCGGGGCGCCGCGCTGTCCTGGCTGGCCGCCTCCGCGGTGGGGGCGCTGCTTGCCGGGTGGATCACCGCGGTGCCTTTTGTTTTTTTCTTTGGCCCGTATCCGCTGATCAAAGCCGCGGCTGAGTCCCGTATCCCGTCGCGCGTGCAGAGCATGGCGGTCAAGCTGCTGGGTGCCGACCTGTTGCTGGGGCTGCTCGCCCTGGTGTGGCTGGTGCTGATGGGAGAGGGCATGCCGCGTCTGCCGCTGTCCTGGTGGGCGCTGGTCCTGCTCGCGCAGCCGGTGGTGGTGCTCTACGATCTCGCCTTGACGATGATGGTCACGCTGTATGTCGGTCGTCGACATCCTGCCCGCTGAGGGCTTCCGCGCTTCCCAATGCCCGTTCCGCCTTGCGCAGCCGCAGCCGCCAGTACAGCCGGACCAGCCCGGATCCGGTCTTGTACAGTGCCGCCAGCACGACCGCGCCAGTGCAAATCAGGATGATGATGTACAGGTCCGGGTTGTTTTTAAAGGCGTTGAGCATCTTGTTCGCAAATCCGGAGTCGACCGAATAGATCGTACGGTCGGGGGCGCATTCCACCGTGATTTTGGTCCCGTTCGGGAGGGTAAAGGTCATGGTCCCGACGGTGTCTTCCTCCATGAGAGGCAGCGTGTGGGGTCCGGCGGAGGTGTACTGCATTTCGTCTGTGACCGCGGCCGAGCCGATCCGCTGGACGTAGTAGACGGTGCGCTTGTACCGCAGCCCGAACACGGTCCCCTCGACCGAATCCCGGATGGTCTCGGGCACCGACTGTCCGGACCGCACGAGCACGGTGTTGACGTAATTGCGGTAGATGCCTCCGCTCAGTTGCTGCAGGTCGATGATCTCCTCGCCGGGTACCACATCGACGAGGATGGAGAGGGTTTCGAATCCGCCCGCCGCGAAGGTCGCGAGCAGAGAAACCGTGCCGCTGTCGTCGCTGGCGAACAACCCGGAGAGGTAGTCGACATAGGTCCAGGCGTAGGCGAGGTTGTTCGTGATCTCGATGCTTCGAGCGTCTGTGGTGGGGAAGAAGCGGGTCGAGGAAGTTCTGAACGCGGTGTTGACCGTGCGCTCATAGTTGTCGCTTTGCAGGAAATAGCGGACCAGCTTGGCGGCGTCCCGCGGGGTGGTGACCGGGTACTGGGTGTCGGGTTCACCGTCCGGTTCGTCGGACCCTGCCACCGCGCGGCCGGTGCTGTTTAAAAACACGGTGTCAAACAACTCCAATTGCCCTGCCCGTTCGTTCATGATCCCGGCAAACGCGCTTTCACTCCCGCTGTGCAGTTCCGCGAGGGCGATGGCGGCCGCGTCGCTGTCGATGTAGAACATCGAGGCGACCAGAAACTCCACCGTGAATTTGTCGCCGGCCGCAAAGCCGTCGAGGTGGCTTTTGGGGACGGCGGCGCTGTTGGTCTCTTCCGCAAGCAGGCTGACGGTCACATAGGTGTCCGCGGGGAAGCGCTGCAGCACCAGGATCGCGGTCATGACCTTGGACAGCGCCGGAATGTGGACCGATTTGTCCGCCTCCTTGGCGTAGAGCTCCATCCCGCGCCCGATTTCGATCACGATTGCCGCGGTGGCGGAGTGCTCAATTCCGAGGTCGGTATACGGGTCTGGTGCCGGTTCCAAGAGGGCGGCAAAGTCCTCCAGTGCGGTCGCGGGCAGGGGCTGCAGCGTGAAGGCGAGCAGCAAAAACGCACACAGCAAAAACCGGCACGCAGAGCGGATCCGCAACAGAGGGATGCGTATTTTTCTGTATGTGTGACCGGGACAGGAAGCCATCGACGAACCCCCCGAGACGCGCTGTCCGAATAACTATTGCTTTCAGGTTTGTAATTGTATAGTATCACAAAAAACGGCCGCAATTTCGTGCAGTTTGCGAATACAGCAAGGTGTCGCCGTGGAAACGCGAACCGGTGCGTGACCTGCCCGGACGGGAGCCGGTTCTCCGGTCCGCCGTCCTGTGATATTCTAGTGGAGACCTGTCCTCTGTCGGACGGGAACGGAGGCTTTTTCTTGGATATGGAAAAAAATACCGGCGTGATGTGCGTCGGAACGGGCGAAGCCGGGAACATCGCCACCCTGGTGGCGGGCGGCGTGACCGGACGGCGTGTCGCGGTGGTCACCGACCGGGAGGTCGGTGCGCTCCACCTGGAGTCGCTGACACGCCCGCTGGCCGAAGCCGGCGCCGTGGTCGTTACGACCACGGTCGACGTCGCGGACGCCGCCAAATCGATCGACGCGGTCAAAGCCGTGGTTTCGCTGCTCTCGGACGCCAGCTACGGCACAGCCGACCTGCTGATCGGGCTGGGCGGCGGGAGTGTACTGGACGCGGTGGGTTTTACCGCATCCCTGTATCGCGGCGGCTTGCCCTACATTCAAGTGCCCACCACCCTGGCCGCGATGACCGCCGTGGTAGGCGCCACGGCCCACATGCTTTGCTGCTGTGGAGTGCGAGACGTGCTGCGGGTACCCGCGGGTCCGGCATTGACCGTGGTGGACCCCTCCTATCTGCGGACGTTGCCCAAGCGGCAATTTGCGAACGGAATGGCCCAGATCGTCCGCCTGGCCTGGCTGTGCGATCCGACCTTTCTGGAAGAGCTCGAACGGGAGCTTTTGTCGCCCCCCGTCGATGCGGGGACAAGTCCCGCGGTGTCCGTGCTGTCGCCGGACCTCCTGGTGCCTCGGGCGGTCCGCATGGCGGAGGAGGCCCGGCGGCTTGATGCGACCTTGCTGCGGTTCGGTCTGCAGGCGGGTGCGGTCATCGAGGAGCATTTCCGCTATATGAAATATGCACACGGCGAAGCCACGGCGCTCGGCATGCTCGCGGTGACGCGGTCGGCGCGCCTGGCTGCGCTGCTCGCGGCGCTGGGTCTTGCGGTCCGGCTCGAAGGGGTCGGGAGCGACACGATCGGGCGCAAGCTGCTCAAGGCGTTTTTGGACAACGAGTGCGCGGAGGGCGAGTGCGCTGACGTGCGGATCGTGACCGCGGAGCAGCCCGGCTGCCCGGAGATCGTCACGGTCGGGCGGACAGAGGCGGAGACCTGGTTTGCCGAAGCCGCGACCTGGATCACGGCCTGACGATATGGGCCTAAAGGAGTGGAGGAAAAGCGTGAGGAAACACAATGACCGGACGGGCACACGCGGAGCGCGGGTGCTCGCCGCGATATTGACGGCGATGTTGGTCCTGGGAACCGCGGGATGCGACGACGCGGTGATCGAAACCACGGAGATCGCGGAATACGGGAACTTCGGCGCCCAGTACGCCCGCAAACTCGCACTGGATGCCCCGCGTCGCGGACCGTATACGGACGAGGAACGCAAAGCCGCAGACATCCTCCGGGAAGCATTTGAAAAACTGGACTACGAGCCAACGGTTGAGCGGTTCACGGTGACGCGGGAAGACGG
>JAAYKS010000208.1 GCA_012522285.1 Clostridiaceae bacterium
ACGCCAGCTTGCTGGATGCAAACCCGGCTGCTGTCGCGTTTTACCGCTATGTACGAGCGGCCATGAATGGCATGGCACTGAGCCGGCTGGTCGAACCCGGCGAATGGGAGAAAGTGCGGGAGTGGCTCGATTCGGCTTCCATGGGGCTGCCACAGCGCGAAATGGTCCACAGGATGGCGGACGGAAGCCGCCGGTTTGTCCGCGTCACCGGGTCGAGAATCACCGAGGAGCGCGGTGAAGTGTTGTTGTGTACGGTCACGGATCTCTCCTTGCTTCAGGCTGAGGCAGAGCAAGCGGCATTCCTCACGTCGCATGACCAGCTGACAGGGTTGTATTCGCGCGTCTGGTTCAGTTCGTATCTCGATGAGGCGGAAAGTCGTATGCGTGAGCAAGCTGCCGGCCTGCCGATCCAGGAGTTCGACACCACGGTACTTTCGATCGACATCAACAATCTGCACACGATCAACGAGACACACGGGACTCATACGGGCGATCAAGTGTTGGTCGAAGTGGCTAACCAGATCCGGCGGATCGTCCACCCTCGCACGCCGATTGCTCGGGCTGGCGGTGATGAGTTTCTCGTGCTGCTGCACGACACGCGTACCGACCAGGCTTACAGCATTGCCCACAGTCTGGAATCCTCCTTTCAGGAGGACTCTCGGTTCGGATTTCCGATCGGGCTCTCCTGTGGAATCGCCACGGCGGCCGAGTGCGGAGGCCATTTGAGAACGGCTTGCTCCCTGGCTGAAAATCGGTTGCTCGAAGACAAACTGACGCGCACGGATTCGCTCCTTTCCGCACCGATCCAAACGCTGCTTGCCCTGCTGCGCGAACGTTACATCGAAACGGAAGAACACGCGCTACGGCTCAAAGACCTGTCGCTGGCGATGGCTCGCGCCATCGATCTGGCTGCCAGCAAGTACTCCAATCTTGAGCTGTTGGCCAATCTGCATGATATCGGAAAGATTGCGATCAGCGAGAGCGTATTGCTCAAACCGGGGCCCCTTGACGATAGCGAATGGGCGATCATGCGGCAGCATCCTGACATTGGGGCGCGCATCGTCAGCCGGATTCCTCACGCCAACTCGATCAGCGAGGAAATTCGTTCCCACCATGAGCGCTGGGACGGGCTCGGATACCCCCGCGGACTGGCAGGCACTCAGATTCCACTGCTTGCACGAATCGTATCGATCGCAGACACCTGGGATGCGATGACACACGACCGGCCATATAAACCTGCTATCAAATGGCCGGAGGCCATCCGTGAGATCGCCGCGGGACGCGGCAGACAATTTGACCCGGATCTTGTGGATGTTTTTTTGCGCATGGTTGGCGGCTGACCTCCGAGGGTGCCGGATTCACGCGCCCTCTCTGGGGGGAGCTAACTTGACGATTCACCCTCTTTCCAGCTAAATGGAAGTGCCGGATGGCTTTACGTCTACACGCCCGACTCCGTTTGTATCTTCCGGGAGGCCTTGGTGATGGACAAGCCCCACGTTGGCGCGATCCGAAGGTCCGTGTCCTTCTTCCGCCCGTTTTCTTTGAAGCAGCGGCTCATTTCCATGTTTGTCGCCATTCTGTTGCTTGTGTGTATCGGGATCGGCAGTTTTTTCTTTCTGTCTGCGAGGCAAACATTGCGGAAAGCGACGATCGCCGGAGCCGGTGTCAACCTCGGCTACTTGATGGAAAACATCGAGAGCCGGATGTTGCAATGTGAAGAGCTCTCCAACTGGATTCTGGTCAACCGTAACATTGAGCGGGTGCTGATCCGCGACTATAGCAGCGACGACCCCGGGTCAATTACAACCGTGACATCCAAACCGCGTACAGCGCTCTCTATGAGCATATATTGCGCACATCGATCAGCGGATATGTACTCTCTATTTTGATCTACGGTTTCAACGATGTCGTGTTGCGCGTTTTCGAGGAGGCAGACGGAATTACGATGTCGTCGCTGGCCTCCAGTTCCTGGTTCTATCCCGGGATGAACGCCGGTAACCGGCTGGTGTGGCCCGGTTTACGCCACAATCTGTCGTTCCGCATGAGCGCGGTGCCTGAAGTGCTGCCGATTGTGCGTCCGGTTCTGTTCGCGGACACACTCGACATGATCGGACTGCACACGATCGCATTTCATCCCGATCTGGTAAACGATGTGTGCCGCCGATACGGGGATGGCATCGACGATGCGCTGTTTCTGGTCGACAATCGCGGTTCGGTGGTCTTTGCCAGCCGCCCGTCCGTCGGATTCGACTCCGCCGTTGCTGTATCGCAAGTGCAATCGCCGGCTGCCGAAGCCGGCCACTTCACCACGGGATCCCTAAGTGGAAAGCAATTGATTTGCTACCAACGATCGGACTACAGCGGGATGATGGTGTTCCAGGTGATGGACTACGGGGACTATGAGAATCTGGCGGCGACCGCATTTTCGCTTGCCATCGTGCTGTTGCTTTCGGTCTCGTTGTCGGTCTTGGTGACCGTCACGTTGACCACACGGCTCACACGCCCCATCGAACGAATCAGGGAACATATGGCACGGATCTCGGGTGGTGATTTTTCACGGGATCCCCTGCTGGAGGGACCGGACGAGATCGGGCAACTCGGACAGGGCATCAACGATCTTGCGACCAACGTGGATCTGTTGTTGCGCCGCAATCTGGAGGAGGAGCGGGAGAAAAAGGCGTTGGAGTTCCGGTTGCTGCAAAACCAGGTCAATCCGCACTTTATTTACAACGCGCTCAATGCGATCCGCATGATGGCGATGATCCAGAAGTCCCAGGGCATCTACGATACCGCCAACGCGCTTGGTGCTTTGCTCAAGGAGACCTCTAAAGGGGCGATGGAAAAGATCACATTGCGTGAGGAGTTCGATCTGATCGAACATTTCATACACATCCACAATATCCGAAAGCAAGGTCTGATCCGCACCGAATACGATCTGGGCGATGCGCTTGCCGACCGGCTGGTCGTCCGGTTCCTACTGCAGCCGATTGTCGAAAATGCCATCCTGCATGGATTCGAAGGCAAACGGGGTTTGTGGCGAATCTGGGTCTCCGCCGAAGCGGCGAATGGACGTGTCACACTTACCGTCCGCGACAACGGTCGGGGGATCGCACCGGATAAACTGGAGGCACTGGTGGCCGATCCGAGCGAATCCCAAGGTCGACGTTTCAACGCGGTGGGCCTCAACAACGTTCGCGAGCAGATCCGTCATGTGTATGGCTCCGCGTACGGCATGACGCTGGACAGCCAAATCGGAGTCGGTACGACGGTTTCGGTTGTGATTCCGGAAGAGAGCGCGCCCATCGCGGCTGCGCCTGAGGACACCCCGCCCATGGATCGGTCCGCGGATGATATCGGCGAGGGGAGGCAGCACCCATGATCCGAACCGTGATCGTAGACGACGAGGTTCTGGCGACGATCGGACTTAAATCCATGATCGATTGGCAAGCCTATGGATATGAAATTGTAGGCGAAGCGGGCGATGGGGAAGCAGGACTTGCCACGATCCGTCGAATACTCCCCGACCTGGTGATCACCGACCTGATGATGCCCCGTATGAACGGACTGGAGATGATGCGCAAAGCCTTGTCGGAACAGCCAGGCATCCGGTTCGTTGTGCTGAGCGGGTTCAACGAGTTCGATTTGGTCAAACAGGCTTTACGGTTAGGTGCCCGCGATTACCTGCTCAAACTGTCTTTGCGTCCGGACACGTTGATCGACACGCTGAGCGTGTTGAGAAGAGAGATCCACAGCGAGACAGATGAAGGTGCCACCTCTAGAGTGGTGTCCGAGGGCCTGGAGATCCGGCGGGAGTTGCGCCACGCCTTTGAGGGGGTTGTGGAGTCACTTCCCCTGTTGTATGCGCTCCGCAACGCGGGGATACCGGATGACGCCGGGATGCGCGTGCTGATGACGCGGGTGGTTTTGCGGGATTCGCCGGGGGATCTGGACGGGGAATCAGGCTCGGCTCTGGTCGACATGATCGGCAAGCTGGCCGGTGAATTCGGTCCGGCGTTCTGTTTTCGCTGGGATTATTCCGGCTTCGCATTGCTGGTGGCGGGCGACACGGAACGGAGTCCCGCACCCGACCGGGAGGAAGCCGTCGCCATTGGCGAGAGCATCGTACAGCTGGTCGCACAGTATCTGAATCTGGACGCCGCCGTCGGTATTTCCGATCCGGCCGTGGCACCCGGGGATCTTGCTTGCGCGTTCCGACAGGCGGAACAGGCGGTCGACCGATCTTTTTATGTGGGTTTCGGCCAAGTGTACACGGCTCCGGAACCTGTCCCGGTCCAGATGCCGGTCCCCTTGTCGGAACGTCCCTCGCTGGAGGCGCTGGTAGAACAGGTGGTTTCCGCCCGCGACCATGTAAAGCTTGCGATGAGTTTCTCACGTCTGCTCGCGCGGATCCGGGACGCACGTACACCCCGGAATGAGGCGCTGGAGGAAGCCTGCCTTTTCTTGACCTTGATCGACGCCAGACTGGGGGAGCCCTGGCGTGAAAGCAGCGAGCGCAAAGCACTTGAGCTCCACTCCCAGGTCTTTCGCGTCCGTACGTTCGAAGAACTGGCCGGTTTTGTGGACCACTATCGCGATTTGATGGAAACGCATTTGGCACAGCCGCTGGATGATCACCAGGACATTGTATCCAAAGCAAAGCAGTACATTGCGGTCAACATCCGAAACCGGGTGACATTGCACGGGACTGCGCGGCATCTGCACGTAAGCGCAGGATACCTGAGCACACTGTTTCCCAAGGTCACCCACACCCGTTTTTTGGACTATGTTAACCAAGCCAAGGTGCGGGAAGCCCAGGAGATGATCCGCAGCGGGCGTTATCGCATCTCAGAGGTGTCGGAGGCGTTGGCGTTCCAGACCCCGTCCTATTTCAGCAGGATCTTCCGCCGTTTTGCCGGGTGTTCTCCTTCCACATTCGCACGTCGTGTCGAAATGGGAGAAGACCCACAAGATGAAAATCGTGACAGCATCTGAAAATCGTATCTGCAAATTTCACCTCCTCTCTCCGATCTGATCGTATCGATGAAAAAACTGGCACAACCGGTGAAAACGGTCCACCTTGTTCGGTGGCCAGAATTGTTATCGTGAAGTCGGGTGTTTTCCGGGCCTTCACCGGTTTTCTGTCCATCTTGGAGCCCGACTGTTCTGGAGGGGACCATGAAACGACACAAGCCGATTCGGGTAGCCCGCGTATTGTTGCTGATCCTGCTCGCTCCCATCCTGGCCCTACAGGCCGGATGTGCGCGACTCGAGGAAGGCACCCCGGAAGAATCCCATCCATCCGAACCTTGGCAAGTGGAAATGATGACATCCTGGACCGCTGGGTCCAAGGCAGCCACCCACCTGGGTGTGATGCTGGCACAGCTCGCGAAAGACCGTCCGGACATTCTGGTCACCCATGAAGGGATGCCGTCGGCCGACCTACGCGCCAGACTCACCACGCGGATGGCAACCGGCAACCCGCCCGATTTATCCTGGTGTGTCCTGAGCTATGCGCGTGAGTACATCAAGGATGGGAAGATTATCGATTGGCGCCCGGTATTTGACGATCCGCGACATCCGGAGTTCCGGACCTGGTTCGATGAAAAAGCGCTGTCCAGTGTGACCTTGCCGGATGGCCGGATCATCATGGTGCCCCAGGAGGCCAGTGTTGACGGTCTGTATTACGACACCGCGTTGTTTGAGCAAAATGGTTGGCGCCCCCCTAGAACCTTTGTCGAGTTGCTGGATCTGGTCGGCAAAGCGAGGGAGAAGGGGATGGTGGGCATCGCGGTCGGCGGCAAGGATATGCGCTTTGCATGGCTAGCCTCCGCTCTGCTGGTACGGACCGCCGGACTGCAAAGGTCGCTCGACCTGTGCCTGGGAGGTGTCCCTTCGCGTTACAGTGATCCGCTTTACGGATTTCCCGGTGCAATGGAGCGGTTCAAGGAACTGGTGGACGCGGGTGCGTTTTCACCCAATGTACTGGGGATGAGTGCTGCTGAGGCGGACGAGATGTTCGCCGACAACCAGGCTGCATTGTACTACGAAGGGGCATGGAAACCGGACGGGTTCGAGGTGGCCGGTACGTATGAGTTTGTCGAGCGGCTGGCTCGGGTGGGCTTTCCGTCGATCCCGGGTACGCCTCGGGACGCGGGAGTCAACGTAGGCGGCAATATCATCGGCTTTTTTATCGCTGACAAACTACCGGAGGAGCAGATGCAAGCCTGTATCGAGGTGGCAAAAAGGATTGCGAGTCCGGGATTCAATATACCAATTATGGAAGCCGGGGGATTTGTGTATGCAGGAAGAGCGGATTACGACGAGTCCAAAGTCTCACCGGTGATGAATCAATTGATCCGGGCATACAGGGAAGCCGACGGTTTCATTCCTTCGATGGACGCTCTGGTCCCCCCCTCCGTCGATCTGGCGATCAAACAAAATGCGATGCCGGGAATTCTGTCGGGGCTCTATACCGTTGAACAAGCAGTCGCGGAGGTGGAACGCGTCGCACGGGAATACCTGGATGCCTCCAGACGATAAACCAGATAAATCCGGCTCTCTTCTTCCTTTGGGAGATCCGGGCGGGGCCGGAAGC
>JAAYKS010000209.1 GCA_012522285.1 Clostridiaceae bacterium
AGAAAAGCGCCGCCGGGCGCTTTTCTCAAGGCGCATGCCGAGCGCCTATCTTCTGATGCTACTCGAGCTTTGCATTTTCCAGATCGTCCAGCCAGATCTGGGCCACCGCGTCGCTCGGCATGCGCCAATCGCCCCGCGGCGACAGCGTGACCGATCCGACCTTGGGGCCGTCCGGGAGGCAGGAACGTTTGAACTGCTGCGAGAAGAAGCGGCGGTAAAAGAGCTCCAGTACCCGCCGGATCGCTGCGGCGTCGTACTTGTCCGCGAAGGCGATCCGCGCGATGCGCAGGATTTTCGCGGGCGGGAACCCGAACCGCACCATGTAATACAGGAAGAAGTCGTGTAGTTCGTACGGCCCCACGATCTCTTCGGTCTTTTGAGCGATTTTACCTGCCTCGTCGGGCGGGAGAAGCTCCGGACTGACCGGCGTGTCGCCGATGTCCTCGAGCACGATGCGCAGTTCGTCCGGACTGACCGAGGCCGCGTACTTGACCAGATGGCGGACTAGTGTTTTGGGGATCGAGGCGTTGACTCCGTACATCGACATGTGGTCGCCGTTGTAGGTCGCCCACCCGAGCGAGAGCTCAGACAGGTCTCCGGTGCCGACGACCAGGCCGCCGATCTGGTTGGCGATGTCCATCAGGATCTGTGTGCGTTCCCGCGCCTGTGCGTTTTCATAGGTCGTATTGTGGACCGCCGGGTCGTGCCCGATGTCGCGGAAATGCCCCAGCACCGCCTCGGAGATCGGGATCTCGCGCAGTGCCGCCCCGACACAACGGGTCAGCGTGACCGCGTTGGTATAGGTGCGGTCGGTCGTGCCGAATCCCGGCATCGTGACCGCCGTAATTCCGGCACGATCCAATCCCAGTCGGTCGAACGCGCGGACGATGACCATCAGCGCCAGGGTGGAATCCAGACCGCCGGACAACCCGCCGACCGCGGAGGTCGACCGGGCGTGGGCCAGCCGTTTCGCAAGCCCCGCGGACTGGATGTTGAGGATCTCCTCGCAGCGTTCCGCCAGTTCCGCCGGATCGGCGGGTACGAACGGGTGCGGGGGATAAAGGCGCGCCAGATCGAGCGCGCTCACCGGCATGTCAAACAACACACGGCGGTAAGGGGTGGCGGATTGCGCGTCCGGACCGACAAAGGTGTCCTGGCGGCGGCGTTCCGCCTGCAGCATCGCCAGATCGACGTCCGCCTGGATCCATCCGGTACCAAACCGCTCCGACTCCGCGAGCAGCCGGCCGTTTTCATACACGAGATCGTGTCCGGAAAACACGAGGTCGGTGGTCGACTCCCCTTCGCCTGCGTCGGCATACACATAGGCGCAGATCAGTCGTGCGGACTGACTGCGAAGAAGGGTGTGGCGGTAGTTGGCTTTGGCGATGGTCTCGTCACTGGCGGAGAGGTTGGCGATCAGGGTTGCACCTGCCAGAGCCGCTACGCAGGAAGGCGGAACCGGAACCCAGAGGTCTTCGCAGATTTCGACGCCCAGCACGAAATGCGGCAGCGTGGCACATTCAAACAACAGATCGGTGCCAAACGGGACTTCCTGTCCACCGATTGATAGGACAGCGGGGCCATTGCCGGGCGAGAAGTGTCGTTTCTCGTAAAACTCCGCGTAGTTCGGGATGTGGGTTTTCGGCACGATGCCGAGGATCCGGCCGTGGTACAGCACGGCCGCGCAGTTGCAGATCCGCTCCTGTACGGCGACCGGGAGTCCGACCAACAGGACGATGTCGAGGGCGGACGCTTCCTGTGCGATCCGGAGCAGCTCTTCCCGGGCTCGATCGAGCAGGGTCTGCTGCAAGAACAGATCTCCGCAGGTGTATCCGGTAAGGCAGAGTTCGGGGGTTACCATCAAACGGACGCCTGCCTCCGATGCCTCGCGGGCAAGGGTCAGGATGGCGTCTGCGTTGTGTCGGCAATCGGCTACGCGGATGGCCGGTGTCGCAGATGCGACCCGCACAAATCCGTCTCTCATGGGGGAATCCTCCCGTCGTGCGTGATATCCCGTCCATTATAAACCTGGGCATGGGACTGTGCCACCGCGCCGGAGTCCAGATCGGGCGTAGCACGTGCCCTGCCGTCCTTCGACGGTCGTCCGCTTTCCAGCGAGCACCTGCCCGGTCTGTTGCTCCCGCATGTCCGCGCGTGGTACGCTTAATTCCGGGAAACCACAGGAGGACGATATGGGAACGATACCATCCGACATCGAAATCGCACAAAGTGCGGAGCTGTACCCGATCGAGAAGATCGCGGAGGAACTCGGGCTCGCGCGCGGCGACCTGGAATTGTACGGCGATCATAAAGCCAAAATCAAATACGAAGCGATCCGTCGCACCGCGGATCAACCGATCGGTCGACTGATTCTGGTCACCGCAATGTCTCCGACCCCTGCGGGGGAGGGCAAAACCACCACCACCGTGGGGCTGGGAGACGCACTCCGGCGGACCGGCAAAAGATCTGTGATCGCGTTGCGCGAGCCTTCTCTCGGCCCGGTGTTCGGGATGAAGGGCGGCGCCGCCGGCGGGGGACGGGCGCAGGTCGTTCCGATGGAAGACATCAATTTGCATTTTACCGGCGACCTCCACGCCATCGGGGCGGCCAACAATCTGCTGGCCGCGATGATCGACAACCACATCTACCAGGGAAACGCGCTCGGCATCGATGCCCGCCGCGTCACCTGGCGGCGCTGCATGGACATGAACGACCGCCAGTTGCGGTTTGTGACCGACGGCCTGGGCGGCCGGATCAACGGAGTGCCCCGGGAGGACGGGTTCGACATCACCGTCGCGTCCGAGGTGATGGCGGTGCTCTGCCTGTCCGAGGATCTCGAGGATTTGAAAGCGCGGTTTCGCCGGATGGTGGTCGCCTATACTTTTGAAGACAAACCGGTCACCGCGGGCATGCTCCACGCGGAAGGCGCGATGACCGCACTGTTGCGCGACGCACTCAAACCCAATCTGGTGCAGACGCTCGAACACACACCCGCCTTGATTCACGGCGGCCCGTTCGCGAACATCGCCCACGGCTGCAATTCTCTGGCAGCCACCCGTCTCGCGCTTCGTCTGGGTGACTATGCGGTTACCGAGGCGGGTTTCGGGGCCGATCTGGGCGCCGAAAAATTTATCGACATCAAGTGTCGCGCCGCAGGTCTCCGGCCGGACGCCGCCGTGGTGGTCGCCACGATCCGCGCGCTCAAACACAACGGAGGCACCCCCAAAGACCGCCTTTCCGAGGAGGATGTGGACGCGGTGAAGCGCGGGCTGCCCACCCTCCTGCGCCATATCCGAAACATGAAGCAAGTGTTTGGCATCCCGACTGTGGTCGCGGTTAACCGATTCCCCTCCGACACCGAAGCGGAGTTTGTCTGTATCGCCGAAGCCTGCGCGCAGGCTGGTGTGCGCGCGGTGCCGTCCGAGGTTTGGGCCAGCGGCGGAGAGGGTGGCGTGGAGCTCGCGCGGGAAGTCGTCCGGCTGGCCGAATCGGAGGAAGTCGCCAAATCCTTCCGGTTCGCATACGATTTGAGTGCCTCGCTCGAGGGCAAAATCACCTCGTTGGCATTCGATGTATACGGCGCGGGCGGCGTGGATTTTGCGCCGGCTGCCCAGAAGGATCTCAAGCGGTTTCACGATATGGGATACGGGTCGCTTCCGGTCTGCATGGCCAAGACACAGCATTCTTTTTCGGACGATCCGGCCAAAACGGGAGCGCCGTCCGGATTTGTGCTGACGGTTCGTTCGGTCCGATTGTCCGCCGGTGCCGGCTTTGTAGTCGCGCTCGCGGGCGACATTATGACCATGCCGGGGCTCCCACGATCCCCGGGAGCCGAACGCATGGACGTGGACGCCGCGGGTCGGATCACCGGGCTGTTTTAGTCAGCAGGCGACAGGCGGCCACCTTTCTTTATGTAACCTAATCACGGAACGCGGATGCGTTCCGCCTTATGCTATTCCCTGAAAACAAAGGTCCGCTTCGACGGATGGATGGATTA
>JAAYKS010000210.1 GCA_012522285.1 Clostridiaceae bacterium
GTCGATGGTCATGGTCACGATCATCATATTCACCTTTTACCTGCCGTATTTCATCTTCATGGGGACCTACCTGTACACGCTCGAGCCCGTACTTCTGTTGACGATTCCACTGGTGTTCGTCCCGGTCTTGCTCACGCAGTTTCTGCGAACCAAAGTGTTCGCCACTCTGGAGGACGAATCCGCACCGATTCGCCGCGAAGCCGAACACTATGAGAAAGCGATCTGCGACCGGGACTTTTTCAAAGAAACCCGACTGCTCGGGGCTTTTCACTTCTTTACGACCTTATACGATGCAGCCGTGTTACTGCTCAACCGGAAAAAAGGCCGGGCAGAGCTGCGGACCAATCTCATCGAGCTCGGGATGCGGCTGGTGACACTGGTGGGGTACGGGGGCATCCTCTACCTGCTGATCACAAGCCTCCTGGATGGCCGTATCGGCGTCGGTGCATTCGCAGCGGTGTTCGGCTCGATCGGGATGCTTTTTGGCGTCATGGAGGAAATCGTCTGCCGTCACATCGGTCAGATGACCAAAGACCTGGGAACTGTACACAATTTTGTGCGCTTTCTCGATCTGCCGGAACGCACCGGACGCGAGATGGAAGTCCGGGCGCGGGAGATCCGGCTCGAAGGGGCGACCTTCCGGTATCCAGGCAAGGAGACGGACGCTGTCCGAGACGTGTCGTTTACAGTCCGCCCTGGGGAAACTGTTGCGATCGTGGGGGAAAACGGGGCAGGCAAAACCACCCTCGTCCGGCTGATGACCGGTCTGTTTTTGCCGTCGACCGGGACGGTCAGACTGGATGGGACCGACACCCGGGAAGCCGCGATCCGCTCCATATACCGGGGGATCTCGGGCGTATTCCAGAAGTACCAGCGATACAAGATGACGCTGTCCGACAATGTCGGAATCAGCGACGTCGGACTCGCGGACGATCTGTCGGCGATGGATGCCGCACTCTCCAAAGCTGAGGTGGACCCGAAAAACGGCGCGCATTATCCCGAAGGGACGGACACCATGCTGTCCCGGGAGTTCGACGGGGTCGACTTGTCCGGAGGGCAGTGGCAGCGGATCGCCATCGCGCGCGGGTTCTACCGGGCGCACGACATGATCGTGCTGGATGAGCCCACTGCCGCGATCGACCCGCTCGAAGAGACTGCGATCTATCGCAAATTCTCTGAACTCTCGCACGACAAAACCGCGGTGCTGGTGACACATCGGCTCGGTGCCGCCCGGATCGCCCACCGCATTCTGGTGATGGACAAAGGCCGTCTGACGGAACAAGGGACGCACGAGGAGCTCATGCGGCTGGGCGGCCTGTATGCGCGGATGTATCAGGCGCAGGCGCAATGGTACGTCTGAGTCGGGTGTCTTATCGCAATCAGCCGATGTGGAAGCCCCGACCGTAGGATTCGGGTACCGGGATCGCTAGATCCGGATACCGGAGTTTTTGTCGGACCGGCCAGTAGGGATCGCGCAAGAGTTCGCGCCCCAGCGCGACCAGATCCGCCCTGCCCGCCGACAGAGTCTCCTCCGCCTGTTCCAGCGAGGTGATCAGCCCCACCGCAATGGTCGGCACCCCGCAGGCCGTCCGGACCGCCGCGGCAAACCCGGTCTGGTATCCCGGATAAGCGCGGATCGGCGCGGGCGCCACCCCGCCGCTGCTGATGTGAAACAGGTCGGCTTTGTCGCGGATCAGGCGGACGATGCGTATGGTCTCTTCGATATCCAGCCCGCCTTCAAGATAATCCGACGCCGACAGACGCACCTGGATCGGTTTGTCCTCCGGCCAGACCGACCGGATGGCGTCGAGCACCTCCAGGAGCAGCCGGGCCCGGTGTTCCGTGGAACCGCCATACCCATCTGTACGGTGGTTTGACACCAGAGACAAAAATTCGTGCAGCAAGTATCCGTGGGCGGCATGCACTTCGACCAGGTCAAACCCGGCGGCAAGCGCGCGGATGGCACCGTCGCGGAATGCCGCGGTCACCCGGTCGATGTCTGTTGGATCCATTTCTATGGGGATGCGGCTTTTCTCGTCGAACGCGACCGCGGACGGCCCGAGCAGAGGTCCGGTAGCGGATCCGGACTTGCGGCCAGCGTGCGCCAGCTGAATCCCGGCGGCCGCCCCTCCCCCGTGGATCAGCCGGACGAGTTCCGCAAGCCCCGGGATCTGCGCGTCGTCCCAGATCCCCAGATCCCGGTCCGAGATCCGCCCCTCCGGGGTGACCGCGGTCGCCTCTTCGATCACCAGGCCGGTCCCTCCCATGGCGCGTGCGCCATAGTGAAGCCGGTGGAAGTCCCGCACCTCGCCTGTGGCGTCGCTGGAAAACATGCACATCGGGGGCATGACGATGCGGTTGCGCAGCGTCAGGGAACGGACTGTAAACGGTTGGTCGATCATCATATGCGACTCTCCTTTGGACCTGCCGGGTGATTTCTTTCTACTTATCGTACCCGATTCAAGAAGAGACGTGGAGTCAAACGGTACGGAATCGTCGGAACGTTTCGTTCCGATCTTGTGTCAATCGCTGCTCCATGAAGTCAACTCCGGATCGGTTCCGGTCAATCCTGTCGCTTTCCATCCGCGACGGTTGTTCCCATAATCGGAGACAATAAACAAAGCAAAGGGAGGCGATTGGATGTTCCGGATCGGCGAAGAGGAAGTCGCGGCGGTACGCGAAACACTGCTGGGAAAACGGATGTGGCGGTACCAGCGCGACAGCCAGACAGAGCGGTTTGAGCA
>JAAYKS010000211.1 GCA_012522285.1 Clostridiaceae bacterium
ACAAAGCAAAGGGAGGCGATTGGATGTTCCGGATCGGCGAAGAGGAAGTCGCGGCGGTACGCGAAACACTGCTGGGAAAACGGATGTGGCGGTACCAGCGCGACAGCCAGACAGAGCGGTTTGAGCATGCTCTCTCACGGAAGATGAATACCGGCTATGCCCTGGCGCTGGCCAGCGGCACCGGTGCACTCATCGCCGGACTCACCGCGCTGGGGATCGGGCCGGGCGACGAGGTTCTCGTGCCGGCCTACACCTATATTTCCACCGCAATCGCACCGCTCGCGGTCGGTGCGGTCCCGATTCTTGTCGAGGTGGACGAAACCCTGACCATGGACGCGTCCGATCTGCGGCGCAAGATCACGCCGCGCAGCCGGGCGGTCATCCCGGTTCACATCAACGGACACCCGTGCGACATGGATCGCATCCTTGCGGTTGCGGCGGAGCACGACATCTCCGTGTTGGAGGATGCCTGCCAGTCGGTCGGCGGATCCTACCGGGGCCGCCGGCTCGGCACCATTGGGGAGATGGGGGCTTTTTCGTTCAACTTCTATAAAATCATTTCGTGCGGAGAGGGCGGGGCTGTCCTGACCCGGGATCCCGTCCTGTACGAGCGTGCCCGCATCTATCACGACAGCGGCCTGTGTTTCTTCTCGCCCGGACAAGAGGTGCCCGTCCCTCTGTTCGCAGGAGTTTCCATGCGGATCTCCGAAGTGCTGTCCGCCATCCTAAACGTCCAGCTGGAGCGACTCGACGGCATACTGGACGACCTGCGCACCGTCAAGCGTGCAATCGGGCGTGAAATCGGGGAGGGACCGGACTGGCGGCTCAGCCCGATGCATGACGCGGACGGAGACTGCGGTATCAAACTCGGCATTTTACTGGATACGCCCGACAGGGTCGGAGCGGTTCTCGCCCGACTCAGGACGGATGATTTCCCGCTGGGTCTGGAATGCCCGTTTTACTCGGAGCGGCATGTGTACATCAACTGGGAGGCGGTGCTGGAACAGCGGGGGGCCGCACATCCTTTGCGGAACCCGTTCCGCGAGATGCCCGTTCCCTACACCGACGATATGTGTCCGTCGACGCTCGATGTGCTCCGGCGTACTTTGTACGTGATTGTTAACCCCGAACTGGAGGCAGCGGCAGCCGCGGAGGCAGGACGCAAAGTTCGGAAAGCACTGGAGGGTTGACTCCGATCGCCGCTCGCAAAGGCAGGCGGCGAACCGAATCGATCCGCTATGCGCGGCCGGCGCGTTCTTCGGCGGGTGTGACACCCATACAGCGCCGGTAGCTGGCGGTCAGATGGCTCCCGGAAGAGAAGCCGGTGTGGCGGGCGATTTCGGCGACCGACAGAGATGTGCTCCGCAGCAGCTCTTCCGCGCGGGCGCACCGGAACAGCGTGAGATACCGTTGGAACGGCATCCCCATCATCCGCTTGAAAAATCGGCAGAAGTAACTTTCGTCATAATTGAGGAGCCGGGCGGCTTCCCGGCTGGTCAGCGGCTCCCGGAGATGTTCCCGGAGATAGGCCAGTAAATCCTCCAGCCGTGCGATGTCGCGTCGTCTGACGTCGATGTCCGCCGCGGTGCGGGGATCGGAGTCCGGCAAATCCAGTCGCACCCCGTCAACCAGTGGAGCTGATGTGGCCGAGTACCGGACCAGTGCCGCGGCAATGAGATAAATCCTGCCGCGGATGTCCAGCTCAAATCCCGGTGATCGGGAATCATACACGTCCGCGATCGCCGGCATCTGTTCTGCGAGGACGGCCAACAAGCCGGTGGTACTCTCCTCCTGTAGGCGGACGACCTTGCGGTCGTCCTTCGACGGAAACAACTGCCGAAGCGGCAACCGAATGTCGCTGGTCAATCCGGGATCGATCTCCAGCACCAGAAACGACGCCTCTCCCTTCATGGCGTGGATGTCCATGCCGTTGAGCAGCACCGCATCCCCTGCCGCGACCCGATGCCGGGCCGCGTTGAGAGTCAGTTCCACGCGCCCCTCGAGGAAATAGAGAATTTCCATGAAGGCATGCCAGTGCGGCGCTACCAGGCGCCCTGCGACCACCCCGCCGCGCAGCATTTTCACAGGCAGCAAGGCGTCCCCCCCATTTTTCTTCCTGGTAAAACGGTTTCACATCGGACTTTGATATTTCGATCTCCATGAGAAGGTCATCCTCCCGGTTGATCTAACGCCGTCTCCATCGTACCCAATCCGGTGCCAAAGGGGAATCCGCATCTATCCCGCTTCTGTGCCGCATGATTAACAATTAGTGTCAATCGGCCGCGTCTCTGCTAGAATCAATGTGATCCGATTGCCTCTTTTCAAGATGGACGGAGGAGATTTCCATGAAACGTTTCTTTGGACAGCTGTCCCGTTTCTACACGCTCAAGGCGGGTGGATGGCTCGGGGCAGCTTTGCTGTGTCTCGCGGTCCTGCCTTTCCTGGTTCGGTCGCTCTTCATGCTCGCGGCCGGTCACTCGATCTCGGTGTGGACCGCGATCCTCGCGGATGCCCTCGGCTGGATCGGGGCATGGCTCTTCTTCATCCTCGGGGTTCGCAGCCTTGCGGGTCATCCCGGCGGCCAGGCCGTCCGCGAGACCGTCAAAGTGTTCTACCGGGGAGGCATCTGGCTGGCCGCTGCGACCATCCTGTCCGGGGTTCTCTATTCTCTGTTGCTCGCCTACTGTTCCCTGATCGCCATCCGGGGCGCCGGCATTCTGTATTTGATTCTGTTGGCGATCGCAGGACTCCTCGTCGGATTTGTGC
>JAAYKS010000212.1 GCA_012522285.1 Clostridiaceae bacterium
ATGGAAGCCATCGACAAACTCCGCGACACCGCGTTCTCCCACGAACGCTGCAGTGTCATCGAAGTCATGGGCAGGCATGCGGGGTACATCGCGCTCAACGTCGGCATCGCAGTCGGTGCGGAAGTCATTTTGGTCCCTGAAATCGAGCGCGATGTGGAAAGCCATGTGGTGAATAAAATTCTGGAAGGCCGGAATCGGGGCAAAAAGCACTATATTGTGATCGTCGCGGAAGGAGCCGGCGATGCGATGGACATCGCCCACCGTATTGAGGCGCGGACCGGACTGGAAGCGCGGGCGACCATCCTGGGACATCTCCAGCGCGGCGGGTCTCCCACCGAACGGGATCGACTGACAGCCAGTGTGATGGGCGTCAAAGCCGTCCAGTGTCTGCGGGAAGGGCGTATCAACCGGTTGATGGCCGTGCGCCAGGGCGAGGTCACCGATCTGGATCTGTACGAGGCAATGGACATGAAAAAAACCATCACCCAGGAGGAATTCGAGATCGCCGAAATACTGGCGACGTAAAGAGTCGAGACAGTGGTTTGACCCCGGTTTTACCCATTGATATAATGTGCGGGATGAAACTAAAGCAGCAATGCACCATACCGAATATCCTGACACTGATCAGGTTTTTGTGCATCCCCGTCATGGCGAAATACATCCTTGCCGGGGATGATTTTCGCGTGGTCGCTTTTGTGCTTTACGGAGGGATCTGGTCCACCGACCTGCTGGATGGCTACATCGCGCGCCGATTTAACCAGGTGACCGATCTGGGCAAACTGATGGACCCCTTTGTGGACAAGGTGATGCAGTTCACCGCGTCTGTGACGCTGTACGGGATCGGGAAGGTTCCGTTCTGGCTTCCGCTGTTTGTCGCCTCCAAAGAGGTGTTGATGATGATCGGGACCGCGGTGGTCCTGCGCTCCCGCCGCCAGGTCGTCTACGCGAAATGGTACGGCAAACTGACGACGTTCACGTTTGTCGCGGGATCCGGCGCGGTCGTCCTGATGGACACGCCCACAGCGGTCCGCTGGGCGCCCTGGATTTTTGTGCCTGTGCTTTTGCTGTCCGTGCTCTCGGCAACCCAATATGCATTGGCCGGCGTCCGCATGTTGACGGACAAGTCCGAACCCGACGGCTCTGCCGGACGGAACGGCACGGATGAAGACCCCTCCGGGGACGAGAGAGACTGACGGCAACACATGGAACAACGCACACTGCATATCCTCGAATACGACAAAATCATCGCCATGCTCGCCACCCGTGCCCTTTCCGGGCCGGGTCGCGTGTTGTGTGAAGCGCTGTTGCCCACCTCCGCGGTGGACGAAGCTATGGAGCGCCAATCTAACACCGATGACGCGGTGCGGATCCTGCTGGCCAAAGGCACCCCGCCTTTTTCGGGGTTGACCGACCTGCGCCCCACCGCCGCGCGCGCAGTGGCAGGCGCCGTACTGGGGTGCAAGGAGCTGATGCAGATCGCGGCGCTGCTGCGGGGGGCCGCCCGGCTACAGGCGTTTGTCCCCTCCGAACCGGGCGAAAACCGTGTATATGCCGCCATGGGTCGTCTGTTGCCGGTGCCCTCGCTCGAGCAGGCCATCTCGATGGCGATCATCGGGGAGGATGAACTCAGCGACCGCGCGAGTCCGGCGCTCTATTCCATCCGCCGCCGGATCCGGGACGCCCAGGCAAAGGTCAAGGAGATCCTCGACCGGATTGTGCGCACCCACCCCCGCATTCTGCAGGAGCAGCTGGTCACCATGCGCGGCGACCGCTATGTGGTGCCGGTGCGCGCGGAATACCGCAATGAATTGTCCGGGATCGTCCACGATGTCTCCTCCAGTGGATCCACCTTGTTTGTGGAGCCGATTGCCGTCGTGGAAGCCAACAACAAGATCCGCGAACTGATGTCCCAGGAAGCGGAAGAGATCGAGCGGATTCTGGCCGCGTTGTCCGCACAGGCCGCGGAACACGCCGACGCCATCTCGGTCAATGTCTCGACGATGGCCTGGATCGATTTCCAGATTGCAAAAGCCAGGTTGGCGTTCGATATGAAAGCGATGCCTCCGGTACTGAACACCGAGGGTAAAATCCGGTTGCGCGGGGCGCGCCATCCGCTGATTCCGCACGAACAGGTCGTCCCCATCGATTTTCACATCGGGTACGCGTTCCGCACGCTGGTAATCACCGGCCCGAACACCGGAGGCAAGACCGTCGCGCTCAAGACTTGCGGGTTGCTTTGTCTGATGGCCGCCGCTGGTCTGCAGATTCCTGCGCAGGAACACTCCGAAGTGTCCCTGTTCGACGAGATTCTGGCGGACATCGGGGACGAACAAAGCATCGAGCAGAACCTGAGCACGTTCTCTTCCCATATGTCGAATATCGTCAACATCACCCGTCGGGCCGCCCGGGGGACGCTGGTCCTTGTGGATGAACTGGGTTCGGGCACTGACCCGTCCGAGGGGGCGGCGCTGGCCATCTCGATTCTGGACCATCTCAGGACACATGGCTGTGTGACCGTCGCGACCACACATTATAAAGAGCTGAAGGGGTATGCCATCGAGACTCCGGAAGTCGAAAACGCCTGCTGCGAGTTCGACACGGAAACACTCCGGCCGACCTATCGGCTGTTGATCGGTGTGCCCGGCGTCAGCAACGCATTTGTCATTTCAGGCAAGCTGGGGCTGGGCGCTTCGATCATCGAAGCCGCCAAACAACGGATCTCCGAGGAAGGCATGCGGTTCGAAGAACTGCTGCAGGATGTGGAGAAGAGCCACGCAGCCAGCCTCCGGATGCGGGATGAGACCTTGGCCATCCGAAATGTGGCCAAACAGGAAGCGGAGCGGGTGGAAACCCTGCGGCTCGAGCTGGAGCAAAAGCGCGCCGGATATCTCCAGACCGCACGGGAGGAAGCGCGGCGGGAACTCGCCGCTTATCTCCAGGAGGCGGAAACCTTGCTGGATCAGGCCCGGGAAGCGCTCCGGTCACAAGACTCCGAGGCGGCGGAACATCTGGCGGCCGAAGCGCGCAAAGGGTTGCGTGACACACTCCGTACGGTCGAAGGCGAGATCGGACGAGCGACACTGGATGCCTATGATCCGGCAGCGATACCGGACAAGATCGTCGTCGGACAGACCTACTACGCGGCTTCCCTGCACATCGAGGGGAAGGTGGTGAACGGACCCGATGCCCGGGACTGCTTCACCCTGGTCAGCGGCTCGGTCAAAGCTACCGTGCCGCGCTCCTCGCTGCGACTGCCGGGACGCACCCGGGAAAAAGAGAAGCGGACACCGCGCGGCTCCGCCGCCTCATCCGCACAAGGACGCCGCCGATCTCCCGTCGCCGCAATGTCCAGAGCCATGACCTTCCAGTCCGAGATCCAGCTGCTGGGGCTCACGGTCGACGAGGCGTTGGCCACCCTGGACAAATATCTGGACGAAGCGGTGCTGTCAGGCGCTCATGGAGTGCGGATCGTGCACGGCAAGGGAACCGGTGCCTTGCGGTCTGCTGTATCCCAGTTTCTCCGCAAGGACACGCGCGTGCAGACCTTTCGACTGGGTGCTTATGGGGAAGGGGACAGCGGCGTCACCCTGGCCGAGCTCAAGTAAGTCGCTCTTTACACTCCCTCGTCGGAAACAAAACGACCGAACAAGGTGTGGCCTTCAAGGATGGACAGACCTGTTTTGGCGCATGCGCTCTCGTCATACGATTCCGCGTGGTAGGGGCTCTGCTGGCGTTCGCTGTCATAGAGGGCAAACGGGACTGGTTCCCGGGTATGGGTGCGCAGCGCGAGCGGGGTCGCGTGGTCGGGCAGGGAGAGCAGGCGATAGGGTTCACCGGTTTCCTGCCGGTGTTGTTCCAGCCAGACCCAGACCGGACCGATGATCTCCCGGTCGATCCGTTCGATCGCAAGGATTTTGTTGTCGCGCTCCGCGCGGTGTCCGCATTCGTCCGGCGCTTCGACATGAAGATAGACGTAGTCCTGGCCACGGTCGAGCTCTGCGATCGCAGCCCGGCCTTTGGCGGCAAAGTCGGTGTGGATGTTTCCGGTTGCGCCCGGTACCTCCACCACGTCGAGTCCCGCGCAGATCCCCAGTCCCTGGATCAGGTCTACCGCCGAGATCACCGAGCCGCGCAGCCCGTAAAGGTCGGAGACGCGCGGCAGGCTGGGACGGGTGCCCTGACCCCAGACCCAAACCGCGTCGGCGGTGTGCAGCCCACGTGCCGCGCGGGCGAGATTGACCGGATGCCGGGCAAAGAGCCCGACACTGTCGCGCATGAGGGAACGGATCCGTTCCGCCCCGTCCCCCTTCGGGAGATGTCCGCCGATCCGCTGTGTCAGAATGTCGTGCGGCGGGGTGGTATCGGCCGCAAGGGGGCCGCCCTTCCATACCATGCAGTGCCGATAGCTTTTCCCGGGGTGGAATCGGATCTGCGAGTCGGACAATTCCTCGTTGAGCGCTTCGATCAGTGCCGCGGCTTCGTCGCTTCCGATCTCATCTGCGGAATAGTCTTCCATCACCCGTTGTTCGTATGAATCCGCGGTTCCGAGCGTGACGAGGTTGGTCCGGAACGCGACATCGTCCGCCTCGAGCGCGATCCCCATGCTGACCGCCTCGATCGGGGAGCGGCCGGTATAGTAGCGGACCGGGTCATATCCCATCACCGCCATGTTGGCGGTGTCGCTACCGGGCGGGACGCCGTCCGGGATCGTCTGGATCATGCCGGCAGCGCCTTCTCGCGCGATCCGGTCCATATGAGGTTTGTGGGCCTGCATCATGGGGGTCTTCCCATGCAGTTCCGGGAGAGGATGATCCGCCATCCCGTCCGACAAAAATATGACAACCTTCATTTGGAAACCCTCCGGATATGGCAAGACCCCCCGAAAATACAGGGGGTCTTGCTGCTGTACCGTGTTTCGACGGTCATTATTTGAGCAATGCCAGCAGGATGCCCGCGGCGACCGCGGAGCCGATGACACCGGCCACGTTGGGACCCATCGCGTGCATCAGCAAGAAGTTGGAAGGATTCTCCTCCTGTCCGACTTTCTGCGAAACGCGGGCCGCCATGGGGACCGCGGACACGCCGGCCGAGCCGATCAGGGGGTTGATTTTGCCTCCCGACAGGAAGTTCATCAGCTTGCCGAGCAGCACGCCGCCCGCGGTGCCGAACGCGAAGGCGACGACGCCCAGCACAATGATCAGGAGTGTCTCCTTGGCGAGGAACCCTGCCGCGGTGGCGGTCGCGCCGACCGAGATGCCGAGGAAGATCGTGACAATGTTCATCAGCTCGTTGCTCGCGGTGCGGTTGAGACGCTCGACGACGCCGGACTCACGCATGAGATTGCCCAGCATCAGCATACCCACCAGTGGGGTGGCGTCGGGAATCAACAGGGAGACCAAAATCGCCACCATGACCGGGAAGATGATCTTTTCCGTCCGGGACACTTCGCGGAGCTGCGTCATGACGATCCCGCGCTCTTTTTTGGTGGTGAGGAGTTTCATGATCGGGGGTTGGATGACAGGCACCAGCGCCATGTAGGAATAAGCCGCGACCGCGATCGCACCCAGCAGATGGGGGGCGAGCGTCTTGGCGACATAAATGGCGGTCGGGCCGTCCGCACCGCCGATGATACCGATCGCGACGGCCTCCGACGGGGTGAAGCCCAGCAGCAGCGCACCCACGAAGGTGAGGAAAATGCCAAGCTGCGCGGCCGCGCCGAGCAGCAGCGATTTCGGATTGGCCAGCAGCGGACCGAAGTCGGTCATCGCACCGATCCCGAGGAAGATCAACGGGGGATAGATGCCCAGTTTGATTCCCAGATAGAGGAAGTCGAGCAGACCGCCTCTCACAAACAGCTCTTTGAAAGCGACCAATGTGCCTTTGTCGTATCCTTGTGAGGCGATGAAATCAGGGTCGTACAGCTCCATGTGGATGACTCCGCCGAACGGCAGGTTGGACAGCAGCATACCGAAGGCGATCGGGAGCAGCAGCAGCGGTTCGAACTTTTTGACGATGGCGAGCCACAGCAGCAGGCAGGCGATGCCGATCATAATGAACTGCTGCCAAGTGCCGGTGGCAAAGCCGGTCGACTCGGCCAATTTCTGGATGGTTCCTCCGAACGCGTCGAAGAAGGTTTTAATGGCTTCCAAACTG
>JAAYKS010000027.1 GCA_012522285.1 Clostridiaceae bacterium
CCACGATGCCGCAGCCTTCCATGGCCACGAGGGTGTCGCGGCCCTGAGCGCAGCGCTCGATGATCTTGACCGAACCGGGGTTCTGCTCTTTGACCAGTTCGATGACGGCCTCGAGAACGCGGGGGTCTGTGGTGTATCCGCTGCCCGGGTCCGAGGGCACGACGGTGTTGATTTTGATCAAGACACTATTGCCCGGCTTGACAATGTTTTGCATTCCGCCCATGGAACCGTCCGCGACGGACCGTACCATGCGCTTGACTTCGTCGAGCTGTTCCCGGCTGTATTTGTCGGGTGCGCCGATGTCTTTTTGTGCTTTGGTGATCGCGACTTTGGCTTTGAAACTCATGGTCAATCCTCCTCTTGCTGGATGGCTTTTGTGATTTCTTCCATCATACTACATCGCGTTCTTGCAATGAGGGACGCGCCCGGCGGACGGGTTGCCCGCCGGGCGCGTCGAGTCTTGTGATTTTTCAGCCGATGGTGCCGTCCCACGTGTCGACTTTCTCTTTCTTAATCTCATGCTCGTCGAACCAGCGGGAAGTGACGGTTTTGGTTTCAGTGTAGAAACGGATGCCGTCTTTGCCCAGGCAGTGCAGATCGCTGAAGAACGAGTTCTTGTGACCGGTAAAGGGGAAGATGCCGACTGGAACCGGGATGCCGACGTTGATACCGATCATGCCGGCACCGGAGTAACGCGCGAACTGACGGGAATAGTAGCCGTTCTGTGTGAAGATCACCGCGCCGTTTCCGAACGCGCTGTCGTTCATCAGAGCGAGTCCTTCGTCGAAGTCTTTCACGCGCTTGATGCACAGCACGGGTCCAAAGATTTCGATGTCGCCGACCGTCATGCCGGGCTCGACATGGTCGAAAATCGTGGGGCCGATGTAGAAGCCGTTTTCATAGCCTTCCACCTTGACGCCACGGCCGTCCATTACCAGCTTGGCTCCCTCTTCAAGACCTTTTTCAATCCATTTGTTGACCGCGTCGAAGCGGGCCTGGTTGACCAGCGGCCCCATCCCGACAGACTGGTCGTAAGCCGGACCGATCTTAATCTGTTTGGCCATCTTGACGAGCTGAGCCACCAGTTCATCTGCAATGCTTTCCTGTGCGACGATGACAGGCAAAGCCATACAACGCTGTCCGGCACAGCCAAACGAAGCGTTGATGATGCCGGCCGCGGTGCGCGCGATTGGGGCGTCATCGAGGACCAGTCCATGGTTTTTGGCTTCGGTGAGGGCCTGAACGCGTTTGCCGTGTGCCGCACCGACTTCATAGATGTGTTTGCCGACTTTGGTCGAGCCGACGAAAGTCACGCCCTTGACGAGCGGGTGCTTGAGCAGGATCTCTGATTGAGAGCTCTTGCAGGTGAGCACGTTGAGCACGCCCGCGGGCAGTCCGGCGTCGGCCCAGAGCTGCGCGATGCGCAGGCTGGTCATCGGAGTGCTGGACGAAGCTTTCAGGATCATGGTGTTTCCAGTGGCGATGCACAGCGGTGCCATCCATCCCATCGGGATCATTGCGGGAAAGTTGAAGGGACAGATGCCGGCGAACACACCGACCGACTCGCGGTACAGAACCGTGTCGTATCCTTTGGAAGCGTCCATCAAGGATTCGCCCATCATCAGCGAGGGGATCCCGCAGGCGTGCTCCGCGACTTCCTTGACCTTGAGCACGTCGCCCTGGGCCTCGGTCCACGCTTTGCCGTTTTCGCGGGCGACCAGCATGGTGAGCTCGTCCATATGCTCGTTGACAAGATCGCGGAACTTGTACAGCACCTGCACCCTGCGCATGGGGGGCACGTCGGACCAGCTGAGAAATGCCTTGTGTGCGATCTGGATGACCTCTTCGATCTCGGATTCGAGACAGTTGGGGGCCTGTGCGATGACTTCGCCGGTGCTGGGATTGTAAACGTCCATATAGGCGCCGCTTTTGCTCTCCAGCCATTCACCGCCTGCAAAATACTTGAGCTTTTCCATGTAAATCCTCCGATGATTAATTATTTGGATTGTGATACCGTATGATCCGCCCGCCGTTTTTCCGTGGACGCGGCAGACAAAGCCATTATACTACATCAGGCAGGGACCGTTGCGGTTGCGTACACCGTTTCGTGCAAAATTCCGTGCTGTTTTCTGCTATTTTGTACAATATCCAGTGTGGGTGATATGCTGTAAAAAATGTTGTTCCGGAGGTGTCCATGCCTGTAAAAAACCAATCCATCGTCTCCATTGAGCGCTGTGCCCGGCACGGCGACCTCGAGGCGGTGCGAACTGCCCTGACCCACCTTTTGGACCGGATCGGCGGGATCGAATCGATCGTTTCCCCGGGCGACCGGGTGCTCCTGAAACCCAACCTGATCCTCGACCGGGTGTACACAACCGGCGTGACCACCAACCCCCAGGTCGTCTTCGGGATGGCGGATCTCTGCCGGGCCGCAGGAGCCCGTGAAGTGGTTGTCGCCGAAGGCAGCGCGGTCGGAGCGGATACCGGTGCGGTACTCCGCAACCTCGGTTTTTACGAACTGGCGGAGCAGCACGGCTGCCGGATCGTGAACTTTCATCAGGACACCTACGAACATGTCGTCAACCCCATGGGCAAGAACATCAAACGCATCCGGATGCCCCGTTCCTGGATGGAGGCGGACGTTGTAATCAATCTTCCCTGCATGAAAACCCACGACGCGCTGGGTGCGACATTGGGATTAAAGAACATGAAAGGGGTTATCCATCCCCAGGATAAAAAGCGATTCCACAAATGGGGTCTGGAACAATGCATCGTCGACCTGTCCCACCTGACGCTCCCGGAGCTCACGGTCATGGACGCGACGATCGGACTGGAAGGGGACGGCCCGGTCGTGGGAGATCCGGTCAATCTCGGACTGCTGCTGGCTTCCAAGGACACGGTCGCACTCGACCGGATCTGTCTCGAGATCATGGGATTTGACCGCGATGAAATCGGATACGTCCACCTGGCGGCCGAGGCCGGACTCGGGCGGGACGACCCCGCTGACATCGTCGTGACCGGAGCGTCGGTCGCGGATGTGAAACGCCCGTTCCGGCGCATGAGTCTCGACCAGGACAAGCTGTCGGAACTGGACATCCGCATCCTCCCCTGTGATGCCTGCAGTGGCTGTCAGAATGTGATCAGCGCCTACCTCAACGGGCGTCAGGCGGACGGGACGCTGGAACAGCTGCGCGGCACGACCTTTGTGTACGGCCAGAACCCGCACCTCCCGGACGGGGCGACCGGCGACATCGTGCGTTTCGGCAGCTGCACCCGCACCATGTCCACCGAAGGCACCTACATCCCCGGATGTCCCCCCCACCCAGCTCTAATAAATGATACATTGAATAAAATCCGTTAACTTCTGGGTGGGGTACCCATCACTGCG
>JAAYKS010000213.1 GCA_012522285.1 Clostridiaceae bacterium
CATAAGCAGCGCCTGACGAACCGTCAAATCCATCGGATGGTGCAGGATGCCGGTTACGACATCGGACAGACCGTATTGGGGATGCATCTGAGGCAGAAACGCGAGGCAAAAGCACACGAGGCGTTTGTCCGGCAGGAGTACGAGTACGGACAACGGCTGGAGTATGACTTCGGCGAAGTGAAGCTGGTCATTGCGGGCCAGCGGCAAACCCTGCACATGGCGGTCTTGTCATCACCGAAAGCACAATTCCGCTGGGCATACCTGTACAAGAATCAGAAGAAAGAAGTGTTCCTGGATTCGCATGTCCGGTTTTTTGAGATGGCAGGCGGCGTGTACGAGGAGATCGTATACGACAACATGCGCAATGTCGTGACACGATTCATCGGCAAGAATGAAAAACAACTCAATCCCGACCTGCTCAAGATGTCCCTGTACTACGGATTTCAGATCAATGTGACGAACTGTTATCGCGGCAATGAGAAAGGATATGTCGAAAGCAGCGTGAAAGCGTTGCGCAATCAGGTCTTCGCGCTCAGATACCGATTCGATTCGGTCGAAGAAGCGGAACAGTATCTGGCGGACGAACTGGTCCGGATCAACGCCGGGTCCCTGTTCCCCGAAGAACAGACAAGACTCAAGCCGTACAGACCGAGACTGGAACTGGCGCAGCTGTCAGAGCAGAAGGTGGACAAGTACAGTTTTGTACGTGTGGACAACAACTTCTACTCTGTACCGGAATACCTGGTGGGCCGTAAAGTGCTGGTGAAAGCATACGCGGCCGAGATCGTGGTTTATTCGTCCGGGAACAAGGTGTGCAGCCATCAGAAAAAAGAGGGCTTCCGTCAAATGAGCGTCCAGATACACTACTACCTCGACACGCTCCAACGGAAGCCCAATGCGTTGAAGAACTCCGTCGCTCTGAAAAGCCAGAACGAACTCAAAACAGTCTTCGATCGTCATTTTACAGGCAGAGAGCGGGAATTCATAGCCATCCTGAAAGAACATGCCGGGATGAACGCCGCGGAGCTGGTCCCCCTTTTGCTGCAGGCTACCTCCCCCTATACAGCAGAGGCGGACGCGAGCATAGAAGAGCATGTGACCACCCAGACCCGATCTCAACTCCGGGAACTCAGCAAGCTGTTCCTGATTCAAGGAGGACGCGACTGTGCCCATTAAGGAACATGCCAGCGAGCTTTTGCTGTCCTACATTTCCCGCAACTACGACCTGCATGTCACAGAAGCAACCCATACAGGAATGGCATATGACGCATTCCTCGACGAGCTGCTGTTTCGGGAAGTGGAACACCGCCGTGAGAACCGGCTCAGGAAACGGATCTCTTCCGCCAGGTTCCCCTGCAGGAAGTACTTGGTTGACTTTGAGAAGGCTCCCTTTACCAAACGAACAGCGCAAACCATCCACTCTTTCGAGACGCTCGATTTCATTCGCAACAAAGAAAACATCATCCTCATTGGCAATCCCGGCGTCGGTAAAACCCATCTGGCCATCGCGCTGGGCATTGAAGCCTGCATGCAGGACATGCGTGTGTTGTTCGCTCACGTTCCCAATCTGGTCATCGAGCTGCGGGAAGCCATGAGCCAAAACCAGATCAGTTCGTTTCGCAAGAAGTTCGAAAAGTACGACCTCGTGATTCTGGATGAACTGGGCTATGTCTCTTTCGACAAGGATGGCAATGAGATCCTCTTCAACCTGTTATCCAGTCGCAACGATGCCGGCTCGATTATCATCACGACCAATTTGGTGTTTGAAAGGTGGGATGAAGTATTCCATGACCCAATCCTGACCGG
>JAAYKS010000214.1 GCA_012522285.1 Clostridiaceae bacterium
CACAACGTGCCGCGATTCCCTCCTTGTTGGGAGGGAGCATGACGGACGGTGCCTACAGGATGGTCAGCGAAGTACCGCTCGCCACAACGGATGCGTATGAATTTGTCGAAATCCTGGTCGAAAACGGACGAATCGTCTCCCTGGTGTGGGACGCCGAGCAGGAGGACGGCACACTGCTGTCCCAGTCGGATGCATCCGGTCCGGTCCCCGAGGACAGTCTCCCATGGGCCGAGCAGACCGCCCTGACAGCCGCGTATCTGCTGGATCTTCAGGATCCCACTGTCGTCCAGACGCGCGAAGACGGCACGACGGATGAGATCGAGGGCGTGGTGATTCCGGTCGATACCTGTCTCTCCCTGACACGCGCTTGCATGTTGGAGGCTGGAAAGTTCCCCGTTTCGGCTCCCACGCCGCCTCCCCCCGACCTCTCCGGTCTGGTCGATGCGATCGCAGGTGCAACGTATACCTCCCGCTCTGTCGTCAAAGCGGCCAATCTGGCTGCGGCGTATGTTTCCTGGATCGAATCCGACGCACCCACGCCAACGCCCTAACGAAGAAAGGATCGGAGGCGCATCATGGATCACCCCGACACATCGATTCAGCAGGTTCCCGGGACCATCGTCCGTTCCACGTTGCCCGGCGGCCTGTCCTGTCTGGCCATTGCCTATCCGGCGATCGCCGCGACCGGGCACGCACGTCTCGCGCTGGCAGCCGGAGTCGGATCCATGGCGACGTTGCTGCTGACCTGGGCAGTGCTGGTCTTGCTGCGGCGCGTGAACCGGTTCCGATATAGCGATCTGGCGGCAGTTCTCACCGCCTGTCTCCTCTCCTCCCTGGTGTGGCTCGGGATGCAAGCCGCCGGCTGGATTCCGGACACTTTCCATCCATTGCCGCTGCTGGCTGCGCCCGTGTTGCTTCTCTTTGAGGCGATTCCGCTCCTGCGCACTGGAACGGAAAAATGGGAGAGGCAAACCCCGCTGCGCCTGATCATGCTCGCCGCATCTGCCGCCACGGTATATATCGGGGTGGGAATCGTGCGTGAATGGATGGTTTATGGAAGCATATTTGCCTCGTCCACCGCGTTGCAACCCGGCACCGCGTCGCCCTTTTCCGTTCCGCTCGGATGGATGCTCGCCGGTCTGCTGATGGGTGGCTTCCGATGGGTGGCGGGCCGCGCGACGACGATGGTGAAAGGAGGTAGTAAGGCGTGATGGTGTTATCCAGCCTACCGGAGAGCTTGCCTGTTTTGTTTTTGATTGCGGCAATCGGGCTCGGATCTACCCTGTTCTCTTTTCCCGGTTTTCTACCGGATGGATCGGATGCGGCCAGTCAATCCACAAGAAGGCCCTTCACCCTCGGCGCCGCCATGCGTTTCGGGCTCGCCGCGTTTCTACTCGCCGTTCCCGGATTCATTCTCCTGCAGGGAATGGTCCGGCTTCCGGGAGGGAGGTGGATTGCGACACTGGCAGGCCCGGTGACGCTGGCAGGATTGTTCTGGCTGGCCGGATCTGCGATCCGAAAGTGGCCAATTCTGCAGGCTTACGCGGACACCGTGGTCCCCCGGGAGGGTCGGCTTCAGTTGGCGGCATTTTCAGGGGTGTTGGCGCTCTACCCCGCACTCGACCCCGTCCTTGCCGGCGGGTCCATGATGCGGGCGCTGGTTTATTTTGCCGGTACGGGTTGCGGCCTGCTGTTGGCCATGGGCGTCGTGGGCGCTGTGATCGAGCGGACCCACCGCGAGGATTTGCCCTCCTGGGCAAGGGGAATACCCGCGTTGCTGGTGGTTTCGGGATTGATCGCGATGGCCTGGATGGGTCTATTCCGGTTTTTCTCCTGACGGCAACGCGCCTTCCGGTCAGCGCGACGAAAAGTAAGCAAGGATGCCGTTGGCAATACCTTCCGCGATCCGATTCTGATTGGCCTCGTCCCGCAGGATCGCCAGATCTTCCGCATTTGACATGAAACCACATTCCACCAGGATGGACGCGAGATTGTTCTCGCGCAGGATTCCGTAATTGCCGGCGCGCACGCCGGCGCTGCCACCGCCACCCAACTCCGGGATCGAAGCGGCCACGCTGTTGAACACATGGTTGGCCAGCCCGGCACGCGCCGCGTCGTCATAATACGTGTAGGCCTTATACACCGGGTATCCCCAATGATAGACATCCCGGTCTTGGGTGATTTCGTATACCTCGTCTCCATAGACGTATTCGGTCGGGCTGTAGTACACCTGCAGCCCTCGAACCGAGGTGTCCGGTGCGGCGCTGTTGGAATGGATGCTGACGAACACCGTGTCCGAAAACTGCCTTTCCAGATCCATCAACCGACGGATTTCTTCCCGGACGCCAAACCCCAGATGCAGACCGCGGCCCGTCATCGCACCATCCCAGTCCCCTGTGTTTTCCGACACAATGGTGTTGAGATCCCCGAGATAGCGGGCAAGGTCGAATGAATCCGCAAACCCCGACAACCCCGAAGAGCGGTTGAGAATATGGATGCCGGTCTTGGCAATCCGGGCATAGATGGACAAATACGTGTCCTCGCTCCGTGTCATCACAACGGTCGCCCCCATCCCTTCCAATAGAGAACGGGTCTTGACAGCAATCGGCAGATTGAGCGCGGCTTCCCGCATCCCGTCGGACGCCACTGCTCCCGGGTCTTTGCCGCCGTGTCCCGCATCCAGCACCACGGTCATTCCCGCCAAAGGAGCACTGGAACCGGGGTTGGCCCGGTTGGGTGTATACAACGCAGGAATGGTCGAGGCGGCCGGCCAGCGTTCCAGGATGGTGGAGGGCGCCGCAGTTTCCGTCGAGGGGCGATAGGAGGTGGTCTGAAGTGGCGTGGACGGCGTGGTACCTGGAGGGGTCTGCGTGGTGGGGATCACAACCGTAGGCGTGACCACAGGTTCGGTAGACGAGGGAATAGATGTGGCAGACGGAACAGACGATGGGATCGTGCCGGATCCTGTTGTGGTCGTCGGGCGTCCCGGGGAAGTCGCACTGGTCTTGGCGGGATCCCCGCATCCGGCAGGCAGGAACAACAATGTGATCAGAAGGAGAATGAGGCATAGGGACAACGGTGCGCGACCGTGTTTTGCCAAAGATTTCGTACGCAAAAGAACCTCCGAATGGCGCGCCGTATAAAAAACATCGGATCCCGTTCGGAACCGTATCAGCGCATGCAATAGTAGGAGTATACCGCATCCGCAACGGCATCGCCAAGACGTTCCAGACTGGAGGCAGACTCCAACACGGAGCGATCGGATTCGTTGGTCAGAAAGCCGAGTTCCAACATAGCGCTCACCAGGTTTTGCTCGCGCAGGACGGCAAAGTCCTGATCAACCAGCGGTGCGGACGTCCCTTGCCCCAAAGCAGGCACTTCGGAGACGATCGAGTCGTACAAAAGAGAAGCCAATCGCATCCGGCCGCCGTCGTCGTAATACTGATAAGAAGGTTCCCAATCCGAAGAAGGAAGGGACTGGCATTCGATTCGCTCATCATGCAGGATCACGGCGCTCGAAGTGTAATACACCTGCAGCCCGTGTACATCCGGATAATCCGCCGCGGCGTTGCAATGAATGGAGATCAGCAGCCAGTCAGGATACTGGCGTTCGATGTCCATGATCTGTTTCAGATCTTCACGAGTGCCCGATCCCCCCATCACCCCGCCGAACAGGTCGTCATTGGCTGACACGATCGAGTCCAGCAGCGGCGTCAGACGGGCCAGGGGTCCGATGCCCAGCTCACTCGACTGTGTATGGCGGGTAAAATCCTCGAGCAGCATGCTTCCGACGAGCGCGGGGCGTTCAAAAATCGAAAGGAAAGTATCGTCTTCACGTAACAAGATCACATTTGCGCCCAGTGTACGCAGTGCCTGACTGGCGGATTGCGCAACCGACAGTACCACGTCTTTTTCCATGATGTCCTGATCCCGCACGCCGACCGGCCAGCCACAACCGGAATCTATCCCGCCGTGACCGGGGTCCAGTACCACGGTGATGCCCTCCAAAGGCTTGTCGGATCGGGATTTACCGAGATAGGCGGCAAGATCTACCGTACGAACGGTCTCAACCGAACTGGAGGCTGGCCATCGCATCATTTCGGGCTGGGCAGCCCCCGGCTCCCTCAGAGGGGCCGCCGTCTGAATCGACAGGTCACGGATGGGAGCGGATGTCGCGGGAGAAGCTGTTGGTGCGGCCGTCTGGCTTCCCTGTGTCGTCACAGAAGGAGTTCCGGTCGTATCGGTCGGTCGGGGATTCGGTTTGGCCCCCGAGATCTGATTGATCAGAATCACGGCAAGACTGGCCAGCAGGATGATGCTGACCAGCATCCGGGATCGCTTGACCCCGCTCGAACTGTGGCGCGTCTCACCCACGTGCTTCGCGCACCACGATCTCGTGTCCGGACTTGACGATGCAATCCGCCGGTATGACGCCCCGAACAGAGCTCAACGGGTACACACTGGTGCGCCGCCCGATGACGGTACCGGGATTCAGGACACTGTTGCATCCCACTTCGACCAGATCGCCCAGCACCGCGCCAAATTTCTTGAGCCCGGTGTCCGCACGGTATCCGTCGATATTCAACCGCACCAATGTGTGATCGGATTTGACGTTGGATGTAATCGCTCCCGCCCCCAGATGGGCACGGAATCCAAGGACGGAGTCTCCGACATAGTTGAAATGAGGCACTTGGACACGATTGAACAACACCACGTTTTTCAGCTCTGTGGAATTCCCCACCACCGCGTTGCAGCCTACGATCGCGGATCCGCGGATAAAGGCGCAATGGCGGATCTCCGCTTCCGCACCGATGATGACGGGCCCGTGGATGCTCGCGGATGGCGCGACGCGCGCGGATCGCGCGATCCAGATGCCGTCTCCCGCTTGTTCATATTCGTCCGGGGGCAGCTCCGGACCCAGCTGCAGGATAAATGACTGGATGGCGGCAAGCGCCAACCAGGGATATTCGCAGGTCTCCAGCAATGGAGCCGCCAGGGTTTGGGACAAATCGAGAAGTGATTCCGTGCGAACGGACTCCAATTGATGATCCATCCGATAAGCCTCCGATGTGTCAGAATGATGGAATTATATCATACGGCGGTCACTCCACTGTGACGCTTTTGGCAAGGTTGCGAGGTTTGTCCACATCGCATCCCTTGTACACCGCGATATAGTACGCAAAGAGCTGAGCGGGTGTCACCGCCAGAATCGGGGCGAACATGGCATCCACTTCGGGCAGTTGGAACAAGGCGTCGCAGACCTCCTGCGGGCGGTTGGAAGTCCCGCTCACCAGGCCGAGTACCGTAGCTCCCCGCGCTTTGACCTCCCGCACGTTGCCGAGCATCTTGTCGAGCAGCGCGGGTTGTGTCATCGGGCAAACCACCAGGGTTCCCTCTTCGATCAGCGCAATCGTACCGTGTTTGAGTTCGCCGCCCGGGTAAGCTTCGGAATGGATGTAGGAGATCTCCTTGAGTTTGAGAGAAGCCTCCATCGACAAGGCGTAGTCCAGACCGCGCCCGATAAAGAAGATGCTTTTCGCATTGAAATGCAGAGAGGCAAACCGCTGGATGCTTTCTTTCTCCAGAAGCACGGAATCCAGCTTTCCGGGAATGGAGAGCAATGCGTCGACACATTGGCGGTCCCGGTCTTCCGGAAGACGCCCCATACATTCGGCCGCGTGTAGGGGCAACAGATAGAGGGCCGCCAGCTGTGTATTGTAAGCTTTGGTGGAAGCTACCGCGATTTCAGGTCCCGCGTGTGTATAGACGACGTGATCGGCCTCGCGGGCGATTGAACTTCCCACCACGTTGACAATCCCGATACACGTAGCGCCTTTTTCTCTGGCCACACGCATCGCCACCAGGGTGTCGAGGGTCTCGCCAGACTGGCTGATGATGATCGCGATGCTCCGATCGGTCACAATCGGGTCCCGGTAACGGAATTCCGAGGCCACATCCACACTGACCGGGATGCGGCACAAATGCTCAAACAGATACTTCCCCACCATACCGGCGTGATACGCGGTGCCGCAAGCGATGATGTGAATCATATCGCAGGCTTCCAGCTGTTCGCGGGTCCACGGCAACTCGGGCAGTACGATGCGTCCATCGCGGATCCGCGGACTGATCGTGTCACGCACCGCCTTGGGTTCTTCGTGGATCTCCTTGATCATAAAGTGCTCGTATCCGCCCTTTTCGGCGGCGTCCACATCCCAGTCGATATGGATCGGCTGACGCTGGATTCCGTGTCCAAGCGCGTCAAACAACCGGACGCCGTTCGAACGGATTTCCGCGACCTCGCGGTCTTCCATGATGATCACTTCGCGGGTGTGCTGCAACAGGGCGGGAATGTCCGAAGCGATGAAGTTGCCGTCACTGCCGAGTCCGATCACCAGCGGGCTGTCCTTGCGCGCCGCCACAAACAGATCGGGGGAATCGCTGCATACGACGCCCAGCGCATAAGTACCCTCGATTTCCTGTATGGTTTCCAACACAGATTGCAGGAGATTTCCCTTCTCCCGTCCGGTATAGTGGTGCTCGACCAGGTGGGAAATGACTTCGGTATCCGTGTCGGATCGAAAAACATACCCCAGCGAAATCAAGTAGGCACGCAATTCGGAAAAATTCTCGATGATGCCGTTATGCACCACTGCGATCCGTCCGCTGTTGGACAGATGCGGATGGGAATTTTCGTCGCTGGGTGCGCCGTGCGTTGCCCAGCGGGTATGCCCCACGCCCACATGGACCCCGCCACGCGCCATTCTTCCAGACGCGGTCAGCTCGTCGGCCAGCACCGACAATCGCCCCTTGCGTTTGACGACGGTGAGTTCATCCCCGTCGATGAACGCAACCCCCGCGGAGTCATATCCGCGATATTCCAGTTTCCCCAATGAATCGATCAGAATGGGAAGCGTCTCGCCCTTCCCGATGTATCCAACTATACCGCACATGGCTGTTCACCGCCTTGTGTCGAGTGCCACGATTATCCCGACTGTGTCCAGGCCATTCGACACGGCGCTTTTTAGGTGCTGCCGTGTCGCTCGAAAGGGCCGTATCGGATCAGCCGTGTCGCTCGACGATTTTTTTGACTATTTGTTCCGCCATTTCGCTGATCATCCCGGCGTCCTCCCCTTCGAGCATCACCCGGACAATCGGCTCCGTGCCGGAAGCGCGCACTAAAACCCGTCCCCGTCCTGCCAACCGGCGCTCGGCGTCGGCACACATGGCAAGGATCTCGGGGTCGGCCATCGCGGCCTCTTTGTTTTCATTGGGAATACGGGCGCTCTTCAAAACCTGCGGTAAAACCGTCATAATCTTGCGCGCCTCGCCCAATGTCTGTTTGCTGCTTTGCAGGGCACGCAACAACCGCAGGGCGGACAGCATGCCATCGCCCGTAGTCGCGTGGTCGGTGAGGATGATGTGGCCGGACTGCTCTCCGCCGATCGCATATCCGCCGGCGATCATGGATTCCAGTACATATCGGTCGCCCACCTTGGTTTTTTCGAGCCGGATCCCTCGTTCACGCGCGGCGATATCCAGTCCCATGTTGCTCATGACCGTGACGACCAGCGTGTCGGACGGCAAAACACCCTGACGGTGCATATCGTCGGCAACGATCGCCATGATGATGTCTCCGTCGACCGGATCTCCATATTCGTCCACCGCAAGCATGCGGTCTGCGTCTCCGTCAAAGGCGAGCCCCAGCGAGCACGCCTGATCGCGCACGAGGTGTGACAAACCTCCCAAATGGGTGGATCCACAGTTTTCGTTGATATTGATTCCATCGGGGGTGACACCGAGTGAAAGCACCTGTGCACCCAGATCGCGGAACAACCTGGGGGCGATGGCGCTCGCGGCACCGTTGGCACAATCCATCGCGATCACCAGTCCGGACAGGTCGCTGCCCATCGTCTGTTTCAAGTGCTCCGTATAATCGGCGGCGGCCGACTCATATCGGCTGATCCGCCCGATCCGTTCCCCTTCCGGGCGGTTTGAAGCCTCGCGGCGGGCGATCATTTCCTCAATTTCGTCTTCCACCCGGTCCGGAAGCTTATACCCTTCCGCGTTGAAAAATTTGATTCCGTTGAATTCAAAAGAGTTGTGCGATGCGGATATGACTACCCCGGCGTCGCACCCCTTTGCACAAGTCAGATAGGCGATTGCGGGCGTTGGCACCACCCCGCACAAAATCGCGTCGGCGCCTGCCGCGCAGATGCCGGCAGCCAGTGAGGCTTCCAGCATCCCGCATGAGATCCGGGTGTCCGATCCAATCAGGATCCTTGGCTTATGCTGCACTTCTCCGGCTAGAACGGCCGCACCCGCGCGGCCCAAATCGAAAGCGAGTTCCGGTGTCAGTTCTCGGTTAGCGACACCTCGTACACCGTCAGTACCAAACAATCTTCCCATCGTAGCATCCCTCTTATAACAGATTGCAAAATTATAACACACCCCGCCCGGTCAACCGCCGGACGGGGTGTAAATGTTCACCGTTTGCGTGGTCGGCTTTTTAGAGACCACTTCAAAGTGCATCAGCGCGTCGATTTCGATTTGGATATCGAGCGTCTGGACCGCCGCTTCCTCGATTTGGGAAAAATCGATGTACGCCTCGATGTCCAGGCTGGACAGACTCGCAAAACTTTTCAATCTGCCTCTCACATCGACCGTGACCGTGGAAACCGGCATCTGTGCGGACAATCCTTTGTCCCGGAGCACTTCCGCTCCGCGCGATTCCAGCTGCACCGTATAAGCGCGTGTCTCGACCGGGTTGGTCGTGGTCTGCACAAACAGCCACACAAACACAGCGATCGCAAACGAAGCAATCATCAGCCAGCGTTTGCGACGTTTCGGGATCCGGGGGGTCTCGACGTCGCCTATGCCGTCTTCGGGCAACTCTCCCTCTTCCTGCGCAAGCCGGCGGTTCCGGCCAAACAGACTGGAGATGACTCCGCCCGTCTTTTTTTCAGTAGTCATCAACTTGTGCAGCAGCGTGCGCAGCGCGTCCGCGTTTTCTAGGGTGAACAGGCGTCCGTCCAGCGCGACCGAAATCGCGCCGCGTTCTTCAGACACAACGACCGCGATCGCATCTCCCATTTCGCTGACCCCCACCGCCGCCCGATGACGCGTGCCGTAGTCGCGGCGCAGATGGTAGTTGTCGGACAGGGGCACGTGACAGCGCGCGGCCTGGATCCTCCCGTTTCGGATCAGGACCGCACCGTCGTGCAGCGGGGAGCCTTTGTAAAAGATCTGCATCAGGGTGGTCGCGCTCAGATTGCTGTCCAGCGTCACGACATTTTCCTGTGTCAGCAGTTCACCCAATCGTGTCGACCGTTCGATGATGATCAACGCACCGGTATAAGTGGCCGCCATCCTCTCGCAGGCGATGACGATGGCTTCGATGGTTTTGTGAATGGATGCCGACCCGATCTCCTCGTCCAGTCCGAGCCGGGAGGGGAGCAGGTGAAACGTATTCCTGCCGACGGTTTCGAGCGCACGCCGGAGCTCCGGCTGAAACACGACCACAAACGCGATGGCCAAAACAGAGATCGAATTGTTGAGGATGTAGCCGATCGTTTCCAACCCGAGGAGTTCGCACAGCAGGGTCAGCGTGAGAATCAGGATGATACCGCGCAACAGCTGCCAGGCGCGGGTGTCGGCCATCAGCCGGAGAATGTAATATACAACGAGCGTCGTAACGACGATGTCGACCAGGTTGAGAACCATGTCGAACGGTCCGCCAAAAAAGACGATCCCGCTTGAAATGCTGCTGAACAGCTGAGTGAAAAAATCACCCAGATTGCTGAACACATCACTCATCACCATGCGCATGTTTTCCTCAGTTCGTCAGGTTTTCCAGCACGTCATGTTCCAATCGTTCCGGAGAGAGAATGTGGATGGTGCGGCCGGTAACCCGGATCAGTCCGTCTTTTTCCATGTTGATGAGTTCGCGTGAAAACGAGGGGCGCGGCATGGCGAGCAATCGCGACACCACTTCTTTGGACGCAGGCAGACGCACCTGCATCGGGGCCTTGCGACGGGAGGCTGCGGCCGGTATGCCAGACTGTCGATTTTTATCTTCCTGGTCCAGATCCAGGAGGTAATAGGCGATTTTCTGTCGGAGACTCTTTTGGGACAACAGCGAGATCCGTTTGTGCTGCTGTCGGATCCGATCGGACAACACCTGGATGAAGTTCATCTCCACCCCCTGATTGGCATGGACCATTTGCTTGAGCAGGTCGTTGGCCAGCACGATGACCTTGCTGTTTGCGACCGCTTCGATTGTCATGGGGCAAAGATGGTCCGAACCAAACACCAGATCGGTCCCGATGATGTCACCCGGGCCGAGAAGTCCGAGCGTGAACGCCTCTCCCGAGCCGGTGTATCGCTGCATCGCCAGCTGCCCTTCCACCACGATGCCGACATATCCGCAGACATCCCCCTCGTGGATCAGGACTTCTCCCTTCCAAACCAGGCGGATCGACGTCATCAGACAGAACGGTTCAAAAAAGTCATGGTTTAGACCACGGAACAACGCCGTGGCGGCCAATTCGTCACAGACTTTGCGCATGTGGCCCTCCCTCGCCGAAACATCTACTTGCGGAGTCTCCCCCGCTGTGCCGGCACCGTAAGCCGGTCGTCACATGGAATTATACGATATTCAACGCAATTGTGACAGGCGTTACAAAGAGACCGTCCCATTCCGTCACAAACCTTTGCATTTACAGGCGTGGGTGCAATCCGTTATTTTGGAGAGGAGCCGACGAACACAATCCCCGCCAGGAGGAGGTTCCGACATGGATACACTGCGTTCGATCTGCGAAGCCGAAGGACCGCGTACGGGCAAGGAACTGCACACCAAAACCCATATGGATTTATTCCAACTGTGGAAAGCATGTTTCACTTGTGACGATTTGGTTTCGAAGGAAGCGGGATGCCGGTATCTGCGCTTTGACAAACAGGTTGCGGGATATGCCAGGCTGTCGCCTTCCATCGGGCGGGCGTTCTACAGTTACACTGTCTTCGGAACCTCCGAGCAGCTGGATGCGGTCCGGAACCGGGCGGACAAGATCGCCCGGGAAGCGGCAGAGGTCAGCCGGAGTAAAGCGAAACTGGCACGAGAGGTCATATCGGCGGTCGTGTCACGCCACCATGCCGCGTCAAACGTTTCCGAACATGCCTGCTTTCTCCTCTCGGGTGACATCGCTTACGGCATGGCGCACAGAGAACCGCGGCCGGAACCTTCCACCGACAAACTGGTCAACGGCTCGGACCTCGACATCGTGGTGGTACACGATGGTCTGTCATCCGACGAGATCCTGAGTCTGGACCGATTGATCTACGACCAAAAAAACCGGTTGCTGCGGGATCCCGCGCTGCGAGAAGAGATCGACTATGTCATCAAAGATCTCGCGCGAGCCAAAGAGCAGCTCGGCTTTGCGGATTTCGAATCGATGGTCGCGTCCAAGGTCCTCCACGAAGGCTTGTTTCTGTATGGCAGCACCACCTTGTATGAACAGGTCAAGGCGGAGGTCTCCCGCACCGGCATCCCGGAAAGACTGGATGTTTTACGGCAGCGAGCCGCGGCAGAACGAAAAGATGCCAGGAGAGATCTCCTGGCATCCGATGGCGCGATTCATGACGAATCCATTATGCAGCTGTTTTACACGACCGACGAGCGGGAAGAGTTCTTCTAGCGATCCGCGGCCGTGCGCAAGCACTTTATATTGTCACAGTCCGTATCGGGCTTTCATCTGCTCGACGTGCCGGTAGTGATCCGCGTGCTGGAGCGCAGAAGCGGCAGGCTCGTCCAGGATGACCGAGATGGAACCTGGATGTAGCTGGATGGCCGAAGCCGTCACCTGGGATGTCACGGGGCCTTCCAGAGAAGCCGCGACCACGCTGGCCTTTTTGGCGCCGTTCACAATCAGCAGGATGCTTTTGGCATCCAGGATCGTGCCGATCCCCATGGTGATCGCAAAGTGCGGCATTTCGTCGCGAGTGACACCGGCCTTGCGGTAGAAGGCTTCGTAGTTGTCGTCCAGCGTCTGTTTGGTCAATGCCTGGATGTGTGTCCTCGAAGCGAGCGAAGTACCGGGCTCATTGAACCCCCAGTGGCCGTCTCCGCCGAGTCCGAGCAGTTGCAGGTCGATGCCGCCTGCCTTGGCGATTTCTTCCTCATACCAGCGGCAGAATGCGACGGGATCCTGTGCTTTTCCATCGGGAACATATGTGTTTTCGGGTTTGATGTTGACCAGGGAAAACAGTTCTTCGTGCATAAAACGGGCATAGCTCTGGTCCATCGAATAGGGTTGCGAAGGATCCATCCCCACTCCCAGGTATTCGTCCAGATTGAAGGTTATGACCTGTGAGAAATCGAGCCCCTCTTCCTTGCACAACCTGCCGAGTTCCTGGTATGTGCCGATGGGAGTCGCGCCGGTCGCCAGGCCGAGCACGCAGTTTGGTTTGGCCTTGATCTGATCTGCGATCACGCGCGCAGCCTCGTGGCTCATCTGCCCGTAGTCGTCTCGAATGATAATATCCATGCAATGATACCTCCTTGTATCCTTTGCGGTCGAATCGGAACGCCGGCAAGGGACAATCGACGTCCCAGAGGAATTATACTGCTCGCCGGGCTGCGAAATGTTACAGGTTTTTTTCCATCGGGAGGACGGCGTCTCCGGGTTTTCTTGCGACAATCACGTCCCGTTTGATCGCCTGGTCGACCCGGTGTTCCAGTCGGCCGTACGGTGTCCCGTCCAGCACGATCAGGCCGGCTTCCTGAAACAGCCGATCCATCTCCACCCGCGGCAGGACAAACGCATTCCATGACAGAGCCACCGTTCCGCCGGGGCGCAGGCAGCGAACCCAGGCCGGGAGACACCCTGCCACCAGTTCGCCGGGATTGCGCGTCGGGGAGCCGGTTGTGCGACTGGTGATGTTCCCATGGCGCACACCATACGGTAGATCGCCGACAATTACATGAAACCGCTCTTTGCGGAAAATCCCGTCCGCATGCCTGGCTTCGCCACATACCATCTCACAACTGGCGGACAGCCCCTTCTTGGCGTCTTCTTTGCTCTTTGAAATCTCAAATACCGTCCGCTCAGCCCTGAACGAACGGTTCGGTCCGCTGATGCGCTGACGTTCCACGCGATGCTTGAACTTGCCGGTTTCGAGGTACTTTTTCATATGCACGATACCATCCTGCACCGCTTCCGGACTGATCTCGATCCCGCAAACGTCATGCCCTGCGACCAGTCCCTCAAACAAGGTGGTGCCTTTGCCCGCCACGGGATCCAGCATCTGGAGTCTCGCGCGGCCGGCAAAGGCGGAAGCCTGGACGGCAAGGTTGACCAGCAGCCGCGTGAATATGGGATTCGTTTTGCCGGCATACTTGAGCATGGTGACCAGCGAATCGTCAAACAATCCGATGTCGGGGGCGTCGATCGGGAGCAGAACGTCTCTTCCCTCGCACGAACGGCATTCGAAGACCGCATATACAAAGGACATTCGATATAACTGACGAATGTCGAATGCGGTCAATGGGTGTCCGGTGAGAAACGACAGCGCAGGACAACCCGCGATCTCCGTGCGGGTCATCTCTGCCGGTACCTCTGTCATGGCGGCGGCCATCGATTCAAGTTCCTGTAGCACCAGCCGATCCGCATGTTCGTAGGAGATGCTTTCGTGTCCGGGATGAATCAATACGGCATATGCAGGCATGCGCACCCCTCCCTTGTTCAACATGGAGAACCCGCCCTTGTGGTGCCACTCTCCTTCTCAATTGCCGGGGACCGGGTACGCTCAGTCCGAGTGATCGACCGCGGCCCGTTCGATGGCTAGGCCGCGGGTATAGCGCTGCATGAATGTGTCAAAGCCCGACATGTCCCGCGGATCGGGCTCGACCCGGATACTTTGCTGTCCCGCGAACACCTTGTGTGACAGGAAATCCTGGAGCGATTCCCCTTCTGCCTTGCGCATTCTGTAGGAGGCCAACAGCGCGATGCCCCAGGCACCGCCTTCTCCGGCCGTCTCCATGACGGAGACCGGAACGCGTGTGGCAGCCGCCATGACGCGTTGCCCGACCTCCCGGGTTTTGAAAAATCCACCGTGGCCGAGGATTTCGTCCAGTCGGACCGATTCGCGCTCAAACAGTATTTCCAGGCCGGTCCTCAGCGCTCCCAGAGAAGCAAAGAGCTGTGTGCGCATGAAATTGGCCAGCGTAAGCCGACTGCCTGCGCCGCGGACGAACAGTGGACGCCCTTCCTCGAAATGGGTGATGTGCTCGCCGGACACATAGCCGTACGACAACAGACCACCGCCGTCCGGGTCTCCCTCGAGCGCCTTCTCGAGCAGGGTGTCATAAAGTCTGCCCTTCGGCACTTCCAGCCCGAGTGCCTGTAGCGCCTCCGCAAACAACCCGATCCAGGCGTCGTAGTCTGACGTACAGTTGTTGGAATGCACCATCGCGACCAACCTGCCTGCAGGTGTCGTGACCAGGTCGATCTCCGGGTAGGCCCGCGACAACGCCTTCTCCAGCACGATCATCGCAAAAACCGAGGTGCCGGCAGATACGTTACCGGTGCGTGGAGACACGCTGTTGGTGGCCACCATGCCCGTACCCGCGTCGCCTTCCGGCGGACACAGGGAGATGCCCGCCCGCAGGCGGCCCGCCCCGTCCAGCAACCTCGCACCATCTGGTGTCAGGTTGCCGGCCGGCTCCCCAGCCATCCGAATCCCTGGCAGAATCTCTTCCAGCGTCCAGTCATACCCGTAGGAAGCGATCAGTGACGCAAATTGATCCAGCATCCCCCGGTTGTATTGCATCGTGTCCTGATCGATCGGGAACACGCCGGATGCCTCACCGATTCCGAGCAACTGTTCTCCCGTCAGTTTCCAGTGGACATACCCCGCCAGCGTCGTGAGATGGGCGATACGGGAGACATGTTCCTCCCCGTTCAGAATGGCCTGATACAAGTGGGCAACGGTCCAGCGCTGGGGGATCGGAAACCCGAACAACCCGGTCAGCGCTTCGGATGCCGGTCCGGTCGTGTTGTTGCGCCATGTGCGGAACGGGGTCAGCAGCTCCCCTGCTTTGTCAAACGCGAGATATCCGTGCATCATGGCGCTGACACCGATCGTCCCGATTTGTTCGATCACCACGCCGTAACGGGTTTCGGCATCGCGCACCATGTTTGCGTAACTGGCCTGTATACCGGACCAGATTTCGTCGAGTCCATACGTCCAGATCCCGTCGATATTGCTGTTTTCCCAGTCGTGGCTCCCCGAAGCGAGCGGCTGGTGATCCGGACCGACAAGTACCGCCTTGATCCGGGTGGAACCCAATTCGATCCCGACAGCAGTGTCGCCGCGCTCGATGATGTTTCTGACGTCGGTTTTCTTTGAAAGCATGAGGAACCTCCTGGTATGTTTTTGCCGTCCTGACCGGATACGGTGTGGCCAGGACCGGCCGTGTCGGTTTGTCTTGCCTAAATTGTACACGTTCCCGGATATACGGGGAAGTCGGTTTGCGTTTTCATCGCAATAGGCTTGACAGCAACAGTCCTCACAGGCGATTGTATAGGGCAGTCACTCTCGCTTCCGGCTTGTTGCTGTTTCTTATCGGTCGATTGGCAGACCGGTTTGGATCCAGACCTATGGTTGGCGAGCCACCTGGCGGCTATGGGCCATCGTCATCTGGCTGTTTTTCGTACCGTTGACGTACTTTTTCCTGTATGACAACCCCAGTCAATTGAGCCGAATGAAGGTGACCTCCGATGCGGCATCGGAGGAACATCAATATGAGTGCGTCTTGCCTGCTTCTGGTGGATCGGATGTCCATCGCAATCCTGTTCGCCGTTCTACAGGGAATCACCCAAGGCATCCAAGTGGTCTGGGTCGGCTTGGTCTGGCCGGACTACTTTGGAATGCGGCATCTGGGCAGTATCCGCGGATTCGCCATGAGTGCCACCGTCATCTCTTCCGCGCTGGGGCCCTTGCTGTTTGGTGCTGTTTTTGATCTGACGTCGTCGTATCGCCTCATCTTGATTCTCTCCGTTGTCATCACACTGTTTGGATTGGCTCTCTCGGTCTTTTCACGACCGCCCACACCAAAAGTATTCAAAAACGACTATCTGCCGTGACGGGAACTATATAGAAAAGATCGGGACTATTTACGGACATTTGCCCGAAACTGCGATACCCTAAAAACAGTACATTCGTAGGGTCAGCTTCAACAGATGAACGTGAATAGGAGGATCCCATGAGAAAAACAGATCTTCTGGTGATCGGTGGAAGCGCGGGAGGCATTCTTTGTGCAACGATGGCACGCAAGGCTTACGGTGACGCATTCGACATCACGGTCATCCGGGAAACTGAACTGGTGATGGTTCCTTGCGGCATTCCGTATATTTTTGGCACACTACACGATCCAAAAAAGAACGTGATTCCCGATGCGGGGTTGCACGCTGCAAACATCAATCTGATTGTCGATCGGGCTACGGCGATCGACCGGGCCCAAAAGACCGTTGTCACGGAAAAGAATGGCACCCTCTCCTACAAAAAGTTGGTCGTAGCCACCGGTTCGCTACCGATTGTCCCGACGTTTATTCCTGGTTACGGGCTAGACAACGTATTCCCCGTGTATAAAGATGAAACGTACTTAAACAAGGTTCTCGCTAAGATGGACTCGACTGAAAACGTTGTCGTCATCGGCGGGGGATTCATCGGCGTCGAATTCGCCGAACAGATCCGGATGATGGGCAAAAACGTCACCCTGATTGAAATGGCGGGCGCATGCTTGTGGCAAGCGTTTGATCAATCATTCACAGATGATCTGGAACGCCTTCTGACTGAAAAAGGAATCCAGGTAATGACAAGTACGAGAGTTAAGAAGATCCTGGGGGATACCGCTGTCGAGTCTGTCGAACTGGAGGATGGTCGGACCATCCCGGCACAGATGGTCATTTTAGGGCTTGGTGTAAAACCCAACAGCAAATTGGCCATCGAATGCGGACTGGATGTCAATGTCAAAGGCGCTGTCATGGTCGACCAGTACATGCGCACCAACGATCCGGACATCTTCGCGATCGGAGACTGTGCGGAGAAAAAGTGTTTCTTTACCGGGAAAGACGTGCCGGTATTGCTGGCGTCCACCGCAGCAATGGAAGCCAAAATCGCAGGTTGCAACATCTTTCAACTGCGTCTGATCCGCGCGAACAAGGGAACGATCTGTGCGTTTTCGACCAAGGTGTTCGGGAAAACATTCGCCGCTGCCGGTCTCACCGAAGCCAGCGCTACCAAGGAAGGCTTCACATTGTTGACCGGTGCGTTTAAAACCCTCGACCGACATCCCGGCTCCTTGCCCGATGCTCAGGAAATAAACATCAAGTTGATCTTCTCCAGATGTTCAGGGATCATCTTGGGCGCTCAGGTATCAGGTGGAAACTCCGTTGCGGAGATCATCAACATCCTGAGCGTGGCCATCCAAAAGGACATCACTGCTACAGAACTCAACACGTTCCAAACCGCTACTCACCCACTGGTTTCGGCATCGCCGATCGCCTATCCGATCAATGCGGCTGCCATGAATGCGATCGCGGACAACTGTCGTCACCTCAACAATGATCTGGTGATCTGACACCCTGCAATGAGCGGACATCATTCTATTCAAGTTGCTTCCGGATGGCAGCAAATCCGATCGTTCCACTACCCGTATGGCATGCGCAAAGCCCCTCACCCTTCACGCAGGAAGAGGGGCTTTACGCATATCAAACACAAGAGGTCGGACACCCTGCGACGTCTACGGCACAGACTCACCAACCCGAACCCGGACATAACAGAGAGCCCGCCACAAGTGCCGCTATCTCTTCAATCAACACACTCGGGGTCACCCGGTTCCTCGTTTCCCAAATAGACTTTGTAAGGCTTTCCCTCGTGTAGATTCATGATCTGTCTGCGAAGTTTGGATGGATAGAGAGGGGCCGTGTTGAGTTCGGATACAGAAAGCCAGTCGAATCCGATTTGATTGGTGTCTCCATGCAATACCGCCCCGTGAATCTCACCGAGGAAGTCACACAGGAAGACCAAATCGACTCGGTGGGATGCTTCCCCATGTACACCTTCCACCACAAAGACAAGGTCATGCACCGCCACACGGATGCCTATCTCTTCCATCACTTCCCTGCAGACGGCTTGTGGCAGCAACTCTTCCGTCTCTTGTCCGCCTCCCGGCATGATGAAAAACACACCATCTTCATCTTCCAGCTTCACCGCCAGCATCTTTCCGTCCTTTATGATCAGCGCTTTTGCAGAATTTCTGATGTTCCTATTCATAGACCCCTCCGTTGGTTGGATTGATTCGCCATAGTATACCTGTTGGATATAGTCCCATGTCGTTCGACCACCTCGTCAGGTCATATAGTATATAAACGCAATTTTTCCTATGTGTTTTAAATGTAATGATATTAAAATGGATTTGACATACAGCGCCTCTCGCGAGACAATGTTGTTCTCATCTAGGATAACAACATTGTAGGGGCGTAAATCGAATGTATGATGTCAACGAACTGCTCATCGAAGCAATCCATGAAACCAAAAATCTGGTAATGGGCGAAGTCTTTCTCGTCCGCGAATTGTTTTATGGGTACAAATGGAACCGTATTCCGCACAAAGACCGGCTTCTTCTCGGCATTTTGTTTTTGAACCATGTCAACAAAGCAAGTGGTGATCTGGATGCCATTGAAAAAACGTCGTCGAATCAGCAGAAATACAAGAAAATGAGAACCCATTGATCAAGATCATCTGATTATCCTCAGTAGTATATCGTTATTTGAAAAAGTGTCCTCGAGGAGGCGTAACCATCTGATTGTGGCGGGATATCACGAATTACAACACCTTACGTGTAAGCAGTAACATGCATCGTACACCCATCAGAATGATCCTGACGCGCAGATTATTCTCCTTGTAAAGGAAGGCTTATATTATGAAAACGAAAATACTTAGCAGATCTCTGGGAGTGTTTCTATCGGTCCTGTTAGTTGCCTTCTTATTTGCACCTGCAGGAGTTGTGGCAGGCGAGACAACCGTCGAACTAGGAATCGCCCCCGACTTTGCGGTCTAGGCCGGACAAACAGTTACCAATACCGGACCATCGGTCATCGGTGGCGATGCCGGAGGGAACGTCGGCGTGTCCCCCGGATCGGCTATCGTCGGATTCCCGCCGGGAGTCATTAATGACGGTGTGATTCATGCTGCCGATGCCGTAGCGCTACAAGCACAGGCAGATTTGACTATTGCGTACCTTGACGCTGCTAACCGACCAAGCGATGCGAATTTATCCGGACAAGATTTGGGCGGTATGACACTTACGTCGGGCGTTTATACTTTCACTTCGTCGGCGCAGTTGACGGGTACGCTGACGTTGGATGCGGAGGGTGACCCCGATGCGGCCTTTATTTTCCAGATCAGCAGCACTCTTATCACTGCCCCAAACAGCACCGTCGAGTTGATTAATGGCGCTGTGTATTGTCGGGTTTTCTGGCAAGTAGGTAGCTCCGCGACGTTGGGAACAGGCAGTGACTTTATCGGGCACATTTTCGCACTGACTACTATCACTGCGAACACCGGAGCATCCGTGATGGGGCAACTTCTAGCGCGCAATGGCGCCGTGACACTAGACACCAATGAAATCTCCAATGGTCCCTGCGCTGCACCGACACTGAGCCCGACCCCCTCTGTCACTACGACTTCCGCCACCACAGCGACTCCCACTTCGACGACAGCTGCGCCGACGACGGCAGGTCCCGATTCGACAACCGCTCTGACGACGACCACAACAACAGCCACCGGCGACGAGCTGCCAGATACCGGAGAAACCAATTATTTCGTGATTGCCGGCATGCTCATAATCGGATTGGCCAGCGGACTGATCTTCTACCTGCGACGCTCCAGAGCACGCTAATGTAACCATTCTCTGTGTGGCTACACTTTCTAGTCACCCGATTAACTGGGATCAATTGCATGCTTAGCAACCATGCAATTGATCTACTCTTTTCGAAAACCCTAAATCTCAAGAGCCTATTGGCAAGTCAGATGCTTACATTGCTGCATGAACGCCAGTTGTAGTCGGAGGAATAGCAATGGAAGTGAAGAATCTCAAAGTTGTAGTGGTAAGTGACAGCTCATCTACCGCTATTTATATCGAGTCAACGATATATGAAGCGCTACCGGGAGCAGAAGTATATGTTGCGCTCGATGAACTACAAGGAGCAAGCCTGGCGAAGATCGCAGAGCCTGATCTCATTTTGGTTGATATTTCGCTCTTGAGGAAAGCTGATATACAGATTGACCGGATATTTAAGAACGACAAAACCCTACAGTTGACCCCGATGCTTTTTGTCACAGATTGGGAAGCCGATCGCGAACTGCATTCACGAGCAATTGAAGCCGGGGCAGAGGCGTTTCTTTTCAAACCCATCGATCGTTCCCTACTTATCACGCAATGTTCTGCGATGGCCAAAATCAAAGAAAGAAATGTGCTCATCAGTGCGCAAAAAGTCGAGCTCGAAGCTTTGGTCGAACAACGAACAAGTGCTCTCAAAAGAGAGATAGCAGAGCGGGAGCGACTCGAAATCGAACTGCGAAGTCGCGAAGAGATCTTTCGGTCTTACATCGAGAAAGCACCGATCGGTATCTTTGTTACGGACGCAGCGGGCAAATACATCGAAGCGAATGCAGTGGCATGCCAGATGATGGGGCGTGCGAAAAATGAAGTTTTGCAACTATCTCTCTCCGATTTTCTGATTCCAGATCACCTTGAACAAGGAATTGCAGGGTTTAGCGAACTCACAAACAAAGGCTTCATTGATACGGAATATAGAGTCAGAAAAAAGGATAATCAAGAATATTGGATTAGCCTTCGTGCCACAAAGATCAATGACAATTGTTTCATTGCCTTTTGTAGTGATATTTCGGATCGTAAAGAAAAAGAAGCCAGGGTTGAGTACTTGATCTACCACGACTCGCTGACCGGAGTGCACAACAGGGCATATTACGAAAAAGAGCTGAGTATTCTCGACACAGAAGAGAATCTACCCTTTTCCGTGATCCTTTCCGATGTCAATGGACTGAAACTGATCAACGATTCCATGGGGCATGCAGCCGGCGACAAGGTTCTTGTCGAAACCGCGAAATTGCTACGTGGATTCAAGCGAGGGGAAGACAGATTTGCACGGGTGGGGGGAGACGAATTCACCTTATTGTTGCCCCGGACAAGCAACGAAGAGGCGCAGACTATTGTGAGTCGCATCCAGTCGGCATGCCGGCAGTATAAGGTCCATTTGCTGGAAGCAGCCATTCCACTGAGTGTTTCGTTGGGATATGCCACAAAAACAGGGGTCGCAGAATCGTTTTCTAGCATCAGCAAATTGGCAGAAGATCATATGTATAGAAGAAAACTACTTGAACGTGAAAGCTTTCACAGCACCTTACTTGAGACCCTGAGGGTGTCATTGTTTGAGAGAAATCACGAAACAGAAGAACATGCCGCGAGATTGATTGGGCTTTCAAGAAAACTGGGCAGAGTGATGGGACTCAACAAGAACGCTCTGAATGATCTTGAGCTTTTGTCGACATTACATGATATTGGAAAAATAAGCATCGATAACAGCATTCTCCTCAAGCCGGACAAACTCTCTGCCAGTGAATGGGTGGAAATGAAAAAACACCCCTCCACCGGATACAGAATCGCCATGGCCTCTACTGAACTCCGGTCAATCGCTGAATACATTCACTGTCATCACGAGCGCTGGGATGGCAAAGGCTACCCCCAAGGGCTCAGTGGTGAAAGCATTCCCTTGCTTTCCCGCGTGATTTCGATTGTGGATGCCTATGACGCCATGGTCAATGATCGTCCCTACAGAAAGGCCATGACAAAAGAGGAAGCCATCGCCGAGATCTCCAGCAATTCCGGCAGCCAGTTTGATCCAACGCTCGCACCGCTGTTTATTTCGCTCATTCAGAAAATGGATATCAAGCTCTGAAATCCCGATCGGGGGGGATGAATATGAGAAGAAAAACGCTCCTGTTGACCTTGTTGGCGATGATCACTTTGCTTTCCCTCCCTGCCTGCGATACTGTAAGCAACATCCCCAGCACTTCCTCTTTCGGAACCACCACAACCCGTGAGCAGACGATCACCCATCCGACCACTACGATGCCGACCGGCAGTATCCCGACGCCCACCACGGTACCGCTCCCGCCGGTTGAGTCCAATCCGCCCAATACCACCTATGCACCGGCGTTTTCCGGCCAGACCCGGATCGCAGGCGTCAAAACGACAACGCCCTATGACGTGAAAATCCTGACGAAGGATCTTGTCAGCCCTTGGGCTGTTTCCCCCCTGCCGGACGGTCGGCTGGTGATCACCGAAAAAGCAGGCACAATGCGAATCGCTACCACCACGGGGGAACTGAGCTCGCCCATCGGCGGGTTTCCCTCGGTGGATGACCGCGGTCAGGGCGGGCTTCTCGATGTTGCGCCGTCTCCCGATTTTGCCGCCGACCGGATGCTCTATTTCACGTTGGCCGAAAGCACCCCGGCAGGATCGCTCACTGCGGTCGCGCGGGGCCGGCTCTCCGATGACGAAACAATGGTCGAGCAGATCGAGATCCTGTGGCGCGCGATCCCCTACTATGACAACAGCATGCATTTTGGCGGCCGGATTGTCTTTGATTCCAACGGCGACCTCTTTGTCTCAACTGGCGAACGTTCGGATCTTGCGACACGTCCGTTGGCACAAGATCTCGACAATGGATACGGCAAAGTCGTACATATCACAATCGAGGGCGAGCCCGTCTCGGACAATCCGTTTCTAGGACACCCCGGTGTCCTCCCTGAGATCTATGCCTACGGATTGCGGAATGCACAAGGACTTGCCATCCACCCCTTGTCCGGAGAACTGTGGCTGGACGAAATGGGGCCGCGCGGCGGGGATGAACTGAACCTCGTCAAAGCCGGCAAGAACTACGGCTGGCCGGTCATCAGTTACGGTATCGAATATTCAGGACAACCCATTCCCGGCGGGTTGACAACCCAGGAGGGCATGGAGCAGCCGGTGTATTACTGGGATCCCGTGATCGCACCCAGCGGGATGACCTTCTACCCCTATGACACGATTCCGGAATGGGAAAACAACCTGTTTATCGGAGGGCTAAGGGGTCAGCACATCGCAAGACTGGTGATCGAGGGAGATCGTGTGGTCGGCGAAGAGCGGTTATTGGCGTCGGAAGAGCAGCGTTTCCGCGATGTCGCGGCCGGATTGGACGGCGCACTCTACGCGGTCACAGATGAGGGCTGGCTCTATCGGATCGGGTGATATCGGCAGCGTTTGACCCCGGTCACCCGGTACTTGCCTCTCTTCACGCGATCAATCGATCGAGGCACTGGGCTCAATCAGTCCGGCCCGGTATCCCTTTTCGCTCAATGCCCGCAAAATGGCGTTCTTATGGTCATGCCCGAATGCTTCGACTGTCACCTTGAGTTCTACGGCGGCATTCCGGTTCAGGCTGACAAATTGGTTGTGCTCCAACCGGATGATGTTCCCGGACAGATGCGCGACGATGTGGGAGATTTTCTCCAGTTCACCAGGCCGGTCCGGAAGCAGGACGGAAAACGTGAAGACACGGCCGCGGTAGATCAACCCGTGCTGGACCATCGAGGCAATCGTGATGACGTCCATGTTGCCACCCGACAGAATTGAAACGACATTCTTGCCAGTCATCTCCAAATGTCTCAATGCGGCGACGCTGAGCAGCCCCGCATTTTCGACGACCAGCTTGTGTATCTCCATAGCGTTGAGGAAAGCATCGATCAGCTCTTCGTCTTCGATGGAAAGCATCCGGTCGACATGCGCTTGAATATAGGGAAAAACCAACTCGCCAGGCTTGCTGACGGCAACCCCATCGGCGATCGTGCTGACACTGGCCAGCGAACAGACTTCGTCCTGCTCGAACGACAGTTTCATGCAGGCCGCCCCACACGGTTCGACCCCAATGATTTGAATATCCGGCTTCAACATTTTCGCGAGGGTGGCAACCCCTGCCGCCAGGCCTCCACCGCCGACCGGGAGAACGATGACATCGGTGTCCGGCAAATCTTCCAGAATCTCAAACGCGATGGTCCCCTGACCGGACGCGATATCCAGATCGTTGAACGGATGGATGTAGGTCAATCCGGAGCGCTCCGCAAGAGCGCAGGCTTGTTCGTATGCCTCGTCATAGTTCTCCCCGTACAAGATCACTTTCGCGCCGTAGCCCTTGGTGTTGTTGACCTTGACGAGCGGTGTCGTGGCGGGCATGACGACCGTCGCTTTGAGTTTTTGCATCTGGGCAGCCAGGGCAACCCCTTGCGCGTGATTCCCGGCGGATGCCGTAATCAACCCGCATTTCTTCTGTTCCGCGTCGAGCCGTGCGATTTTCACAAACGCACCGCGCACTTTATACGCGCCCGTAACCTGGAGATTCTCCGGTTTAAAGTGGACGCGATTGCCGGTCAGCCGGGAGTAATGGCTGCTGTAAATAGGCGGAGTCTGGTTGACCACCGGTCTCAGAATCTCACGCGCATCGAGGAATTTCTCCATCGTCAACATGCTAGCACCTCACAAACACCTGGGAATGGATATGGAATCAGTATACGCCATGGGTAGTTGATGATATCCCAAACCCCGGCGGAAAAGCTACTGGACAGAAAAGGCCGTCTCTTGCGAAGCGGCCTAA
>JAAYKS010000215.1 GCA_012522285.1 Clostridiaceae bacterium
AGAAATGCTCCGCCAGGCCGCGGGGATGGCCGTCTGCAAGATCAACATCGACTCCGACCTGCGACTGGCCATGACCGGCTCGGTGCGTCAGCATCTCGCCCAGCACCCGGATCATTTCGACCCGCGCCAGTACCTCGCTCCGGCTCGCGCCGCGATCCAATCGATGGTCGCGCACAAGATCAAAGACGTGCTCGGCTGCGACGGAAAAGCCTGATCCGAATCCCCCACTTTCAGCAGTGAGAAACCGATCTTCCGCACCTTGCGGGAGGTCGGTTTTTTCAAGCCTCCGATTTCCCGCAAGGTGGACTCGATCCGCTGTGCCCCCGCGCCCGGGAATGTGGTACGCTGAGAAACATCTCATCTACCGGAGGATGTCATATGGGCACCCCTTCTTCGTATCCACCTGTTGCCGATCCGAGTCGCAGAGGGAGTGCCATTGTCGCGTTGGTGGCCTGTGCGATCCTGTAGAGCCTCGGTGGCATCCTGATCAAGTCGATTTCGCTCAACGCGTTTGCGGTGTCCGGCGGTCGGAGCCTGGTCGCAGTGGTGTTTTTCCTTCTGGCGTTCGGCCGCCCTTCGGTCTCCCGCAGCCCGGTCTTTTACGGTGCGCTTTTCGCATACGCCGGCACGATGCTGCTGTTTGTCACAGCCACCAAGATGACGACGGCGGCCAATGCCATCCTCCTCCAGTACACCGCACCGGTGTTTGTCTGCCTGTTCGGCTGGCTGTTTTTCCGCGAGCGGCTGGCCCCGATCGATCTGGTTGCGACCCTGCTGGTCATGGGCGGTATGGTGCTTTTTTTCATGGACAGTTTGTCCGTGGTCGGCGGGTCGGCGGCCGGCAATATCCTCGCCATCGGATCCGGGGTGTGTTTTGGCTTGCAGGCGGTGTTTATGCGGCGGCTGCGTGTGACCGGTTTGTCGCCGGAGTCCGTGCTGGTGTGGGGCAACCTGGTGTGCGTCCTGGTGGCGTTGCCTTTCTTTCTACAGGCGGTCCCGACGGTGAAAGACTTGCTGCTGCTCTCCCTGATGGGATTGGTGCAGGTCGGTGTCGCGTACGTGTTGTATACCTACTCGCTCCGGTATGTCACTTCGCTGGAACTGATCCTGATTCCGATTCTCGAGCCGCTCTTGAATCCGGTCTGGGTCTTTTTGCTCCGGGGAGAAAATCCGGGGATCCCCGCGATCGCGGGAGGGGTGCTGATTCTGACAGTCATCACGGGTTGGTGTCTTCTGCGGAACCGCCCCAAAAAGCCCGGTAACGTCACTGGGCAAGCCCCTGCGTGAACCTATTCAATGCCCGCCCGAGTGCCGCCCGCGACCCGGATTCGCGATCCCGTTATGCTATAATGCTTCACAGATTTCCAAGCCCATAGCAAGGAGGCGTCCAGTGGAAATTTGGATACACACACAAGGCGAACCGATCCATACACAAGCCGAGCCGGGAGACCGTCTGCTCGATGTGTTGCGCCGGTTTCCCATCTCCTTTTCCGCTCCCTGCGGCGGACATGGCAACTGTGGAGGCTGCCGTGTTTTGATCGACGGTGTCGGCGACCGGCTGGCCTGTCGCACGACAGTCGCGGATGTGATGGCCGAGATCCCCGACACACGCCTGATAGAGATTCGCATTCCGGAGCCCGACGCCGCGCAAATCCTGACGGACGCTGCAGGGCTGGAAATCGCACTCAAACCGCTTGTGACCCGGGAAGACGTGGCGCTGCCTTTGCCGACGCTGCAGGACCAGCGCCCGGACGCGGAGCGATTTTTGGCCGAAACCGGCCACTGTGTACCGATTGAATTGTTGCGCAAGCTCCCGTTTTTGATCCGCAACAGTGGCGGCGAACTCTCGTATATCGTGCGCCGGGACAACGACGAGGTAATCGACCTGGTCGAGCGGAACGCCACCGGCCCGTATGGGGTCGCGGTCGACATCGGAACCACGACGCTGGCCGCTTATCTGTTCCACCTGGGCACCGGCCGGCCACTCGGGCACCGCGCGATGCCCAATCCGCAGAGCGTGTTCGGGGCGGATGTGATCAGCCGGATCGGGTCGGCCACTGCTTCGCGGCGGAATCAGACCACGATGAAAGAGCGGATCGGACTGGCCATCCAGGAGCTCGCGAGCGCGCTGGCGGCCGACGCCGTCCGCGGCGGGGAAGACGTGCAGCTCGACGAGATCCATCTGTATGTGCTCGCCGGCAATACAACCATGCTGCATCTTTTGGTGGACGTAGCACCGGACTCGATCGCCAAGGCCCCCTTTATCCCGGTATTTACCGACACCTATATCCTGTCCGCGGACCGGTTTGGCCTGGCCGTACGGCCAGGGGCATTGTGTGTGCTGCTCCCCTCAGTTTCTGCCTATGTGGGAGCGGACATCGTCAGCGGGATCCTGGCGTGCGGGATGGAAGTGGAGAATGGAAAAAACCGGTTGCTCATCGACATCGGCACCAATGGTGAAATCGCACTGGCCGCCGGCGGCCACCTGTATGCCTGTTCTACGGCCGCGGGCCCGGCGTTTGAAGGCGCGAACATCCGTCAGGGCATGAGCGCCGTGGTCGGAGCCATCGACCATGTGGGTGTAAAAGACGGCGATCTGACCTATACCTGGATCGGAGAAGGCGGAACCGTCGCGCAGGCGCCCAGAGGGTTGTGCGGATCCGCGATTCTGGATACTGTACGCGTGCTCATCGAGCAGCGACTGCTGTTGTTTTCGGGCAGAATGGTCACAGGGATGCCGGGAAAACTGGGCGAACGTGTGATCGAAGTCGACGGCCAACCCGCGTTTGTCGTCGTTGCGGGGCACGGCGATCCGCCGACGGGAGCGGTGCTGCTCCGGCAGGAAGACATCCGCGAGATCCAGAACGCGAAAGCCGCCATCGCGGCCGGCATCGCGACGCTACTCTCGGTGGCAGGCTTGCAGTCCGGCGACGTGGACGAGATCTATCTGGCGGGCGGGTTCGGCAACTACCTCGATCCGGACAGCGCCATCGCGATCGGACTGCTCCCGCGGGAATTTGCGGGACGAATCCGGGCCGCGGGCAACACCTCCGGTGTCGGGGCCTCGATGTGCCTGCTGTCCACACAGGCGCTCGAACGCGCGGAAACGATCGCGCGGCAGACCGAATACATCGAATTGTCGGGCGACCCGGGTTTTTCGGACCGCTATATCGATGAGATGGTTTTCCCGGACCTGGACGACGGCGACGAATGAAACGAGGCGAAGGGGAGGAGAAGCGGATGGAACTGATTGTTTTGGGAAGAAGCGGCGGGTTTCCGATGCCGGGAGAAGCGACGTCCGGGTATCTGCTGCGGCATGGAGATACCGCCATCCTGGTGGATTGCGGATCGGGCGTGTTGTCCAACCTGTTTCGTTACGTGCCGGTCACCGGCCTGTCCGCGCTGGTTCTGTCCCACTTGCACAGCGACCATCAGGCGGACGTTTCGGTGCTCAAGTATGCGCTCAACATGACCCGGAGATTCGGGACGGCGGTCGCCGACCTGCCGGTGTACCTACCGGCCCGGCCGGAAGGGATGGTGCCGACCGCAGACGGGGTGCTCGGCCTGCGCTTTTATGAAGACGGCGACCCTTTCGAAATCGGTGGAATCGGTGTCACCTGTATCGCGGGCGACCACCCGGTTCCCAGCTACGGGATGCGTTTTGCCTGTGAAGGGAAGACTTTGGCGTACACTGGAGACACACGGCTGTGTCCGAACGTTGCGCGTATGCTGCTGGGAGCGGATCTGGCGGTCATGGACGCGGGAGGACTGGAACGCCTTCGCTCTGACCCGATGGTCCACATGACCGCGCTGGAATGTGCGCAGGCGGCCCGCGAAGCCGGCGTCCGGCGAACCCTTCTGTCGCATCTTGTACCGTTCCAGCCGATGGAGGAAACCCTGCGGGAGGCGCAAGGCGGATTCGATCGGGTCGAGCTGGCGATGCCACTGGCATCTTACACCCTTTGAGTCAGCGTGTTCAGGCGATTGGCGCACAAGAGGCGCGGCAGTCGCCGTCAGGAGGCAATATGACAACACCACAGGAGCAACACGCCGTCATCACGGTGATCGGGCAGGATCGGGTCGGGATCATCTCCGCGGTCTCCGCTTTGCTGGCCAGCCACCAGATCAACATCAAGGACATCTCGCAGACCATCATGCAGGAGGTCTTTACCATGGTGATGCTGGTGGACATCACGCGGATGGACATCGCATTTTCCGAACTCGCCGCGCGGCTGGAAAGCGTGGGGGCCGGGTTGGAACTCACGATACGCATCCAGCATGTCGGCATTTTCAATGCCATGCACAGGATCTGAAAGGCGGATCGCATTTTGTTTGAAAACTTCGAAATTCTGCAAACGCTCGAAATGTTCGACCGTCAGCATCTGGATGTCCGGACCATCACGATGGGCATTTCCCTGCTGGATTGCGCGGACTCGTCCAGTGCGCGGGCGTGCGAAAAGATCTATGAAAAAATCGTCACGCGTGCCGAACATCTCGTGAAAACGGGCGAAGATATCAGCCGCGAATACGGGATCCCCATCATCAACAAACGGATTTCGGTCACCCCGATTTCGCTGGTCGCGGCGGCGGGAGACGCCACGAATTACCTGTGTTACGCGCAGGCACTGGACCGGGCCGCGGCGGCCGTCGGGGTCAATTTTATCGGAGGTTTCTCCGCACTGGTGCAAAAGGGCTTTTCCCGGAGCGACCTGTGCCTGATCGACTCGATACCAGAAGCGCTGGCGCGCACCGATCTGGTCTGTTCCTCGATCAACGCGGGGACCACCCGGTCCGGCATCAACATGGACGCGGTGGCCCGCATGGGACAGGTGATCCTGGAAACCGCCCGGCTGACCGCGGATCGCGGGGCGATCGGATGTGCCAAGCTGGTCGTGTTTGCCAACGCCCCGGACGACAACCCGTTTATGGCGGGTGCGTTTACGGGGGTCGGTGAAGGGGAGTGCGCGATCAACATCGGGGTCAGCGGGCCCGGGGTTGTGAAAGCGGCGGTGGACCAGGCCGACGGCGCGGATTTCGGCGAACTGGCCGAGATCATCAAAAAAGCGGCGTTCAAGATCACACGGGTCGGCCAGCTGGTGGCGATGGAAGCCTCCCGCAGGCTGGGCGTTCCCTTTGGAATCATCGACCTTTCTCTGGCACCGACACCGGTGGTCGGCGATTCCGTCGCCCGCATCCTGGAAGGGATGGGCCTGGAGACCTGCGGCATCCCCGGCACCACCGCGGCATTGGCCATGCTCAACGACGCGGTGAAAAAGGGTGGGACTATGGCCAGTTCGTTCGTGGGCGGTCTGTCCGGCGCTTTCATCCCGGTCAGTGAAGACGAGGGGATGATCGCGGCGGTCGAAGCCGGCGTTCTCACATTGGAAAAACTGGAGGCCATGACATCGGTGTGCTCGGTCGGAATCGACATGGTCGCGATTCCCGGCGACACCGACGCCGCCGTGATCTCCTCCCTGATTGCGGACGAGATGGCCATCGGGGTGTTCAATAACAAAACCACCGCGGTCCGGATCATTCCGGTGCCCGGCGCAAAAGCGGGCGACCGCGTGGAATACGGCGGGTTACTGGGCAGTGCCCCCGTGATGCGGATCAGCGGCTTGTCTTCCGATCGGTTTATCGCACGCGGCGGCCGTATGCCCGCTCCGATCCACAGCATGAGGAACTGACAGTGGGTCGGCACATCTCTGTATTTCGCACGTTCCTGGAGATCGATCTGCCCGCGGTCGTAGCATCCGGCACGTTGTCCTTGCCGCCTGTCGGGCGGGGGCGTCGCCGGCTGCGCGCACTCCGCACGGTGCTGGACGCGTTTTCGCAGTCCGGATTGCCGGATCGCAGCGCGGCGGCCGCGTTTTTGGAGGCGTCCGTCTCGCTTGCGCCGGGGCTGCATCTGCAGGAGATGTGCCGGATCTGGTTGCAGTGGATGGAGACTTGCGGGGCGGCGGGTGCGGACGATGCCAGTGCCGATCAGGCCTGCGACGCCATCCGCAATGTCAATCGCGCGCTCGGTCGCCCGCCGAGGGTTGACCTGCTGGAACGGGTGTTTCGACCGGTTCGGCGGCTTGACCGGCTCCTGACTGACCGCTGGACCGAGTATTTGCTGTTTGGGGTGGAGTCGCGGCGCGCGGCTGTCACCGAGCCGGTCATGCTCCGGTGTGAAGCAGCCTGGCGGCGTCTGCGGCAGCAAACAGCCGCGAAGGACGAGCTCGACCGGTTGTGGCTGCGGATGCGCCACCGGTACGCCATCCGCAAGGGCGACAACGAGGATGCGGACCGGACCGCCCGGGCGTGGGCGCTGCTCTGCCGGGAAACCCAGCCTCTGGACGCGGCGTCTCTGATGCTGCAAAACCTGCAACGTCTGGAGACACTGGCTGCCGGGGAGGAAGACGGCGACGCGGAATCGGACGAGGTGCTGCAGCTCAGTCAAAACTATCTGGAGATTTTACCGGATGACTACGATCTGTGTGTAGCCCGCGCGCGGGCATTGCGCCGGGTGGGCGACTTTGCAGCCTGCAAAGAACTGTGTACCCGGGCGATCGGCATCCGGCCGAACGCCTACCAGGCGTACAGCGTACGCTCCAATCTGCATTTTCTGATGGAGGAATACACCAACGCGCTGCGGGACGCGGAACAGGCCTGCCGCCTCGCGCCGGACCAGCCACAGGGGTTCATCGCCCGCGGTTTTGTGCAACTGCAGATGGGCGGGTATGAAGAGGCGCTGGACGATTTTGACCGGGCGCTCACACTGGATCCGCAGCGACTGGATGCCATGCACGGCCGCGGAAAATGTCTGTCCCTGCTCGGTGAGGACCGGGAGGCGATGGTCTGTTTCAACCGGCTCAGGCGCTTGATGCCCGAGGACCCGGACATCGCGTATGAACTCGCCGACGCGATGTTCGCGGCGGGATTTCTGGACGACTGTCTGCGGGTGTGCGGAGAGTGCCTCGCACTCGACCCCACGTTCACCGAGGCACACGTGCTGCTGGCTGTGGCCGAAACCCGTCGCGAAAACGACGGATTGGCTTTTGAACATCTCGAACGGGCACTCGCGATTGAGCCCGACCATCCGTTCGCACTCAACGAAATGGGGTACCTATTGCATTTGCAGGGGCGCGACGGGGAGGCCTTCGACTATATCGAACAGGCCCTCGACAGCTTTCCCGACTTTACCGAAGCGCTCTACAACAAAGCGACCATCCTGTATTTTCAAGGGCTTCTCGACGAGTCGTACGACTTGTACGAGCAGATCCTGCGGACTGTGCCGGAGCATGTGAGCGCATTAATCGGCAAGGCCAACGTGCGGTCCCAGATGAGTGATCTGGACGAAGCGCTGATC
>JAAYKS010000216.1 GCA_012522285.1 Clostridiaceae bacterium
CCTATGGTATGGGCGGCTTCGGCGGCCTGATGGTCAACCGGCATTTCGGTGCCTACCGCAAGGCGAAAGGCGCGTCCGGCAAGACCTTTATCTACCTGTTCTCCCACCTGACCCCCTGGCGTCCGGAGGACATCGGCACCCGCAGGGATCCCTATCGGCTGCTGTCCTGGCACTCGAGCGAGCTCTGGTACACATTTGCCTCTCTCCGCGAGGGCGTTCCTCCCGCGCGGCCCTGGCAGCCGCTGGACTTTGAACTGGCCGACCGGATCTCCGGGTACTGGGCGAACTTCATCCGGACCGGCGACCCCAACGGGGAGGGCCTGCCCGTCTGGCCGAAAAGCGACGCCGGATACGGCTGGATGAGCTTGGGCGACACCCTCGAAGGGCACGAAGGTCTCGAGGGCGATCTGGAGAAGATGATCCTGGAAAAGACGCTCGAGAACCCCTCGATCCCGCGCGTCTGAGGAGCCGGAGACGGACCCAAGGCCTCGGATTGTAACCCGCCCTTTTTTTTGATACACTCATCGGGAACAAGGCGATGATCGAAAGAGTAAGCGCCCGCGATGCCCCGACAGAGAAGGACGGTCACCGGCTGTAAGCCGTCCGCCGGGCAAGGGAGCTGAAGTTCATTCGGGAGCCGCACGGGTGACAATGTAGTCCGTGACGGGACAGACCGTTATATCTGGCATGAGTGGCGGAGCCGTCTGGCCCCGCAAATTGGGTGGTACCGCGACACATCGTCCCATGTCCCTGTTCGGGCATGGGACGTTTTATATGGAGGAGAACCATGCAGAGTCGATTGGAGTCCCTATACGAATCCTGCCTCGCGGCGGTCGGTGAAGCCGGCTCGGCCGCGGCGCTGCAGGAGGTCAACCAGCACTATCTGGGCAAGAAAGGCGCGTTGACGGTGGTCCTCAAAGAGCTGGGCTCGCTGTCTCCGGAAGAGCGCAAGACGGTGGGCAAGCGCGCCAACGAGATCAAAGAGGCGATCAACGCCGCGATCGCGTCCCGCCGGGAGGAAATCCTCGAGGCGGCCTCCGTGGTCGAAGGCACCGTGGACCTGACACTGCCCGGGACGCCGCCCGTGTCCGGAGCGCTCCACCCGGTGACGCAGATGTGCCACGACCTCAACGACGCGTTCCGCTCGCTGGGGTTCGAGATCTACTCGGAAGACGAGATCACGAGCGAGAAGTACGCGTTTGACAACCTGAACTTCCCGCCGGACCACCCCGCCCGGGAGTCGATGGACACCTATTGGATCCGGGGGACCGAAGACGCGTCCGGCGCCCAGCGGCTGTGCCTGCGCCCGCACCTGACGGGCGGCAGCGTCCGCCACCTGCTGCGGCACGGTGCGCCTGCCCGGTTTGTGTACCCCGGGCACGTCTACCGGAACGAGACCACGGACGCCCGCCACGAGCGCGCGTTCTACCAGTATGAAGCCCTGATCGTGGAGAAGGACTTTTCCTTTGCCTCGGGGAAACTGCTGGTGGACACCATCCTGGAGCGCGTGTTCGGACGTGAGGTCGAGGTGCGGATGCGTGCTGGGTTCTTCCCCTTTGTCGAGCCCGGGTTCGAGATCGACATGCGGTGCCTCGTGTGAGGGGGAAGCGGCTGCAAGGTCTGCAAGAACGTGGGCTGGATCGAAGTCATGCCCGGGGGTACCCCCCATCCGAACGTACTGCGCGCGGCGGGGCTGGACCCCGCGGTGTGGACCGGTTTCTACATCAATATCGGGCTGGACCGGCTGGTGATGATGCGCACGGGGGTGGACGACGTCCGCCTGTTCCACAGCGCCGACTTGCGGTTTTTGACCCAGTTCAGATAGGAGGCACGCACGTGAAACTTTCGCTCAACTGGATCCGCGAATATGTGGATCTCCCGGCATCCCTCACCATGGAGCGCCTGGGCTACGACCTGACCATGCGTACCGTCGAGGTGGAAGACACCCTGAATCTGGCCGACGCCCTCCGGGGGATCGTGGTGGGCCGCATCCTCGCGGTGGACGCCCATCCCCAGGCAGACAAGCTCCAGGTTTGTACCGTGGAAGCCGGTGGGGAAGAACCCGTCCGGATCGTATGCGGGGGCTCCAACCTGGTTGTGGGCCAAAAGGTCGCCGCCGCGCTGCCCGGTTCTTTCGTGCGCTGGCACGGGGAGGGGGAGCCGGTCGAGATCAAGGTGACAAAGCTCCGCGGCGTCCCGAGCCACGGGATGATCTGCGCGGCCGGGGAGATCGGGCTCGAGGACCTGTTTCCGGCGGCCGACGACCACGAGATCCTGGATGTGTCCGCGTGGGACGCGGCCCCCGGCACGCCGCTCTCGGAAGCACTCGCGCTGGACGACATCCTCCTGGAGATTGACAACAAATCCATGACCAACCGGCCGGACCTCTGGTGCCATTACGGGGTGGCCCGCGAACTGGCGGCCATCTACAAAAAAGAACTCCGTCCGCTCCCGGCGTTTTCCGCCCCGGCGGTGGGGGAAGGGGTGCCGGTGTCGATCGAGGCACCCGAGCGTTGCGGGCGGTATGCCGCGGTGGTCTACGCGGGGCTTGCGACCGGACCGTCCCCTTACTGGCTCCGCGTGGCGCTCTGGAAGGTCGGGATCCGTCCGATCAACAACCTCGTGGACATCACGAACTATGTGATGCTCGCAACCGGACAGCCGACCCACGGGTTCGACCGGAAGAAAGTGCGCCAAGGCATCCAGGTCCGCACCGCGAAGCCCGGAGAGACGCTGGAACTTTTGGACGGAATGAAGCTGGACCTTTCTCCGGACGACCTGATGATCTGCGACGCCGCCGGGCCGATGGCTCTGGGCGGGATCATGGGCGGCAAAGGGGAGTCGATTCTTCCGGACACGACCGAGATGATCCTGGAACTCGCACAGTTCAACCCCATTTCGGTGCGCCATTCCGCACAGCGCCACGGGGTCCGGACCGAGTCCAGCGCCCGCAACGAAAAGGGGATCGACGCCGCGCGGATGGACCAGGCGATGGGGGTGGCGGACTGGCTGGTCCGCAAGCTCCAGCCCGGCGCGTCGGTGGCCGGGTTCACCGACTGCCATCCGGTCAAAGCAAGCGTGCCGGTGATTCCGGTCGACATGGACTTTCTCAACGTCCGGCTGGGCCGCACGCTCACCCCGGCGGAGGTGTCCGACTGCCTGGCCCCGCTGGGATTTTCCGTGGCAGGGGACCAGGACCATCTACAGGTCACGGTGCCTTCCTGGCGCGCCACGGGGGATGTGTCGCTACCCGACGACATCCTCGAAGAAGTCGCCCGCATGATCGGATACGACGCGTTTGCCTTTATCCCGCCGGTCGTGAAGCTGGAACACGCGATCACCCAGCGGGACCACGAAGCCGGACGGGCCATCCGGGAGTACCTCTCGTTCCGCGCCGGGATGCAGGAGATCTTCACGTATCCATGGGTCGACCGCAGGCTGCTCGAAGCCGCGGGCATCCGGCCGGAGGACTGCCTGGAGCTCGCGACTCCGCCCGCCCCGGACACTGCCTGTCTGCGTCCCTCGCTGGTCCCGGGTCTTCTAGAGGCCATTGTGGTCAACCAGCGGCATTTTGGCACCTTCCGGGTATACGAGATGGCGCAGGTCTTCCGCCCGGGCGAAACCCATCCGAGCGATCCCGCTGAGACCCTCCCGGAGCAGCCCCGCCTGGTGGGCGGCGCCGTCGCGGGACAGGATCCGGTCGGGTTGTTCCGGACGGCCAAGGGCATCCTCGAAGAGATGCCCCGGATCACAATGATCGAAGCGTACAGCTTTGCACAGCGCGAAAAACCCGCGTGGGCGGATCCCAAGATCTGGCTCAACGTGATCGCACAAGACGAGGTCATCGGGAGCGTCGGCGTCCTGTCGGCCAAGGCGGCCGCCGCGGCCGGGATCAAGCGCCTCCACGCCGCGGTGTTCGAGCTGCGCACCGACCGGCTCCGGCCGCTGCCCTCCCGGGAAAACCGGTTCCGGCACCTCCCGACTTTCCCGCTGGTCGAACTGGACTTGTCGGTCCTGCTCGACGAGTCGGTGTCCTGGGCGGAGCTGGAGCAGCTGGTGCTGGGCGTCGCCCGCCGGTGCACCTTTGTCGAGGAGTACCGGGGCAAACAGGTCCCGCCCGGCAAAAAGTCGGTGATGTTCCGGTACTGGTTGGGATCCGACCAGGCCACCTTGACCGCAGAGCAGATCGAAGCCGAGACCGCGCGGCTGATCAAGCGGATCGGAAAGACGCTGGGCGGAGAGATCCGCCAGGCGGAGCCGGCCAACGGATAACACCCGGACGCCGGACGGTTGTCGGTCGGTTTTGCTTACATACGAGAGCCTGCGCCCCTGACCTGCTCCCTGTCAACTTGACGGGGAGCAGGTCACAGTGGACGCAGGCTCTTTTTCTGACAAGGGAATGCTGAGAGGGGACGGTCAGGACCGGGAGGGGGACTCTTCCGGGGGGCCGGCCTGCGCGAAGAGAGAGGATTCGCCCAGGGCGAAGCCGCTGCTGGCCGTGACGTCGAGTTCCACCTGTGCCCCATACAGACGGGCGTACGTCCCGCCCGCGCGGAGGAGTTCCTCGTGGGTGCCCTGCTCTTCGATCCCATCATCGGTCAACATGACCAGCCGGTCGGCGTTGCGGACGGTGGACAGCCGGTGGGCGATGATCAGCGTCGTGCGCCCCGCCGCGAGACGTGCCATCGAACTCCGGATCTCGCGTTCGCTCTCCAGGTCGAGCGCGGAGGTCGCCTCGTCGAAGATCAGGATCGGCGGGTTTTTGAGAAAGACCCGGGCGAGGCTGATGCGCTGCTTTTGCCCCCCGGACAACCGGACGCCCCGTTCTCCCACCTCGGTGTCGTACCCGTGCGGGAGTTTTTCGATAACCGCGTGCGCGCCGGATTGGCGGGCGGCCTCCACGAGTTCGGCATCCGTCGCGCCGGGTTTGCCGTACCGGATGTTTTCCGCCACCGCGCCGGCGAATAAAAACACATCCTGCTGGACGATGCCGATCGCGCTGCGCAGCGAGGTGAGCCGGGCGTCCCGCACGTCGACCCCGTCGATGCGCACGCTGCCCGCTTCCACGTCGTAGAAGCGAGGGATCAGGGAGCAGAGAGTGGTTTTGCCGGCGCCGGAGGGACCCACCAGCGCGACGGTTTCGCCCGCCCGGACCTCCAGGTCGAGGTTGGCCAGCACAGGCCGCGCGGTTCCCTGGTACCGGAAGGTAACCTGGTCAAAACGGATGTCCCCCCGCCGGACCTCGAGATCGCGGGCGTCGGGGCGATCCCGGATGTCCGGTTCCTGCGACATCATGTCCTGGAACCGGATGAACCCCGCCATGCCGTTCTGGTAGGTGAGGGAGGTGTACACCAGCCGCATGATCGGGTCGGTCAGACTGCCGATGTACAGCAAAAAGGTGATCAGGTCGGGCAGGTCCAGGGTCTGCCGGGTGATCGCCAGTGCTCCGAATACCGTCACCGCCCCG
>JAAYKS010000217.1 GCA_012522285.1 Clostridiaceae bacterium
ATGTGGACGGGTGTCGTACCGCAACATCCGCCGATCAGGCGACAGAGCCCGGACTGGACAAAGGGAAGGATATCGGCGGTAAAGGCATCCGGCCCCATGTCAAAGACGGTCTGACCCTCTTCGATCCGGGGCAATCCGGCATTCGGCTTGCATACGATCGGGAGCGCGGTGTGCCCGGCTAGAACCGCCAGCACCCTTCCCATGTCCTTGGGGCCGGTTGAGCAGTTCGCGCCGATGGCATCCGCTCCGGCGGCCTCCAGTGCGATAGCGCATTCCAGGGGACCGTTGCCTGCGAGTGTTTTCCCGGCTGCGTCAAACGTCAGTGTCGCAATAACGGGCAGATCGCATTCCAGCCGGATTGCACGTAGCGCCGCGCGCGTCTGCCCGAGATCCATCATGGTCTCGATGGAAAAGAGGTCAACGCCTCCATCCAGCAGTCCCCGAACCTGACTGCGGTACATCGCGACGAGTTCCTCCACGCCAAGGTCTCCCGCGGGAGCCAGGAAGCGTCCGGTCGGACCGAGATCCCCCGAAACAAGAGGGGAGGGCCGTTCGGGACCCATGGAAGAGAGGACCGAGTCCCGTGCTTCGACAGCGATGCGCGCCAGATCCCGGTTGACGGCCCCGACCTGGTCCGCCCCTATGCCGAAATGTCCGAGTTTTTCAGCATTGGCACCAAAGGTACAGGTGACCGCGACATCGGTTCCAGCGAGGTAGTAAGAACGATGCATTTCGAACAGAATATCCCGATGATCGAGTGCCCATTGCTCCGGACAGACCCCTTTGGGCATCCCGTGCGATTGCAGATAGGTTCCTGTCGCACCGTCCAGCAGGACCGGTGCCCGGGAAAGGATTGCTTGAAAGTCCTTGCGTAGCATCGCCATCACCTCTTGTCGGAATTATACAGTATTTTCGGCAGCTTGCCATGCCGGCGAAGAGGTCTGATCCAGCGGGGTGACAGCCAATGTCCCGGTCATGATAAAATGTGGAAGCACAGATGGAGGAAACAAGGATGAAACAAAAGAAAACCACACGCCGTGCTCGATCTTTCCGCAGGGGAATGGCCATTTTTCTGGCCGTCCTGGTCGGAGCGACGGCTTATACAGTCTATGCGGGGCGCCGGAACCGGCTGACCGAGGTGCGGACAGGGGTTGTCTCGACCGGAGACGTCGTGTCCTACATGAACATCACCACCGACATCCGTCCAGGCCGTGTCCAGGAAGAAACGGTACCGGGGCGGCTGGTGAAGGAAGTCCATGTCAACAAGGGCGACCGTGTCACGGTCGGGCAAAAGCTCGTGACCTTTGACAACGAGCCGCTCCAGCAGGCGTATGACGAAGCCGTCGCGCTGCGTGAGAAGACCGAGGCCGCATTGGCGGACGCCACCCAGGCCACACGGGATCTGCAAGCCGCGACGGCGGCGTCGGCTCTCGATTCCGCACGCCAGCTCGCCGGGCTGCAGGAAGACATCAACAATCTGTTGACCACGTTCGACGAAATCAACCGGACGATGCAAGAAATCGGGGATGAGTTGGAAAATCCATCTTTTACATTACCTTCCCTGCCGACACTCCCGAGCATGCCCTCTCTACCGTCGATGCCTTCTCTGCCTTCACTCCCGACACCTACCGTGACGACGGCTCCCACGCAACCCACTACCACTGGGTCAACCACCGGGTTGACCACTGGGTTGACCACTGGGTCAACCACCGGGTTGACCACTGGGTTGACCTCTGGAACGACACCACAGATGATGGCGGGAGTAAGCGTGATGAGGCTGTCCGCTTCGGCGGCAACACCGACAGCGGGTTTCTACTCGGCTGGAGAAGCGCCCGACATTTCCGCTTTGTTGCAGGATCCATCGCTGCTGGCTTCCCTGGGATCGGCGGGGTTGGGAGGCACGTCGGGGGATATGATGTCACAAATCCAATCGTTGCTGGCCGCCGCGCAAGGAGCACAAGTGCAAGCCATCCAGACCGAGGAGGCGGCACGTAAAGCGCTGGAAACTGCCGTGAAGGACATCCGCGCTTCCTTTTCCGGCATCGTGTATGCACTAAACGCGGAAGAGGGCGAATCGACTC
>JAAYKS010000218.1 GCA_012522285.1 Clostridiaceae bacterium
CGCGCTGATGTACGTCCATCTATACCACCATCTTGCGCCCAAGAATGTACGTATGGAGGCGAACTACATCCTCGAGGACAACCACCGTATCCGGAATTCATTGGAAAAACTCGGCATGGATCGGATCAAGACCTATCGGATCTATGAAAAACCGCTCTGATCGTGTGGCCGGCCGTTCGGTTGCCGCATCCAGCCAGGATCCCGTAGAGCAGGTCGACAGAAGGAGGGTATTATAGATGAGTTTTTCCGATACACTGGATCCAGGAAAACTGCACGGCAAGGAGAGATCCCGTGGACACTCTGACCATCGGCATCACAGGCGGGACCGGAAGCGTTAAGACCACGTTGATGTTGTAGTACCTGCGCTGGCTCAAGGCAGGATTGCTTGTCGAGTTTCCGGTGTGCGACTTCACCGTATACAACCGCACGGATTGACCTGGACTGCGGACGCGTCGGCCGCCTGCATACAGGGCGCATATCTATTCAACCGAACCCGGACTGACAGTTTTGACCGGGTACATGACTACCATAAGAGGAGGATTTGTTGTGATCAAAGGACTGATGCATGTCGCATTCTGGGTCAAAGACATGGAGCGGATGCTCGATTTCTATGTCAATGTTCTCGGCATGGAGAAGATTTTCGAAATGGCCAACGTGGACGGCACGCCGGGGACCGTCTATCTGCGCACTCCCGACCAGCGGTACATCGAGCTGTTCCACGGCGGTACCGACCGCGCTGCCGCCGGAGACGGACGGGCGGCAGGCTACAGCCATCTGTGCCTCGAGGTCGAAGACATCCATGCCGCCGCCCTCGAACTGGAAGCGCGCGGTGTGAAGCTCCGTGTCAAAGAGCGGCAAGGTCGCGCGGGCAACATCCAGTGCTGGATCGACGATCCCGACGGGAACCCGATAGAAGTCATGCAGCTCCTGCCCGGCTCTCCGGTGCTGGTCCCGCCCGCGGACGGGATTTTTGTACCGGAAGACCAAAAAGGAAAATAAAGTTCCCTGCCCACGCATTGCCTGGGAAATGAGTACAACCGCCGGATCCCGTTCGAGGATACCGGCGGCTGTATTTTACTTTGACGGGGTCAACGTCAGGCGAACGTCAGTACATTCCAGGACAGCGGTTCGATCCGGACGGTGCCGCGCCCGTTTTCCATCATGGAGGGGTCGCACTGTCTTGGCTGCGGGAGGACGGTGTCGGGGCGATCCAGGGTGTTGACCGCCTGCAGATCCTCGTGCATCAAAACCGTATGTCCGGTGAGTTTGAGTGACTCAAATCCCGGCAAGGTCAATCCGGTCTCCAGCGCTTCCCGTCCGCGGTTCAAAAGGAAGAGGGCCAGGGTCCCCTTCTCCTCGTTCCACACCGCCGCCGCGTCCAGCCAGGGCACGTCTGTGTATTGTTTGCTGTCATAGCGCGGGCTGGTGCCCAGCGGCCGGATCGCATCGCCGCGGCCCAGACTCGACGCGTCCCGGAACGGGAAAAAGATGGTCTGACGGCAGGCGCCGCCGCCGTTGGCGGTCATGATCGGGGCGATCACGTTGACCAGCTGGGCCAGACAGGCGACCTTGACCCGGTCGGCGTGGTTGAGGAGCGTGATCAGCATCCCGCCGACCAGCAGCGCGTCTTCCATGTTGTAAATGTCTTCCAGGCGGGCAGGTGCTTTGCCCCAGGGCGCGCGGTCGATGGTACGGTCCTGTTCGTTGGAGTGGTACCACACGTTCCACTCATCAAACGACAGGAAGATGTTCTTCTTGCTGCGTTTGCGTGCTTTCACATAATCACAGGTCGAGACCACCGATGAGATGAACGCGTCCATGTCGAGCGTCCGCGCGAGGAAGCTGTCGGTGTCGCCGTCCCGGTTTCCGTAATACTGGTGCAGGCTGATGTAGTCCACCTCGTTGTAGCTGTGCCCCAGCACCTCGGCTTCCCACTCCGGGAAGGTCGGCATGTCTTTGCCCGAACTCCCGCAGGCGACCAGCTCGATCGAAGGATCCACCAAACGCATCACTTTGGCGGTCTCCTGCGCGATCCGTCCGTACTCGGTGGCGGTCTTAGTGCAGATCTGCCAGGGACCGTCCATCTCGTTGCCCAGACACCACAGTTTGATCCCGTGCGGGTCCTTGTGGCCGTTGGCGACGCGCATGTCGCTCAGCCGGGTGCCGCCCGGGTGGTTGCAGTATTCGACGAGCTGGCGCGC
>JAAYKS010000219.1 GCA_012522285.1 Clostridiaceae bacterium
TGCCCGAATGGGAAGAAGCCGACAGCGAAGAAACCCCGGACCCGGATGAGGGGGCGGCGGACGATCTGCTTTTGGAAGAGCCACTGGAGACGGGGCGTGCCCGCCGCAGACACAAAATAGCGGCCGGAGGGGAGACGGAAGAGCCACAGGTGCCGCAAGGACTACGGCGGGTGATCTTGCCTCCCGCGCCTGACGAATCCGCAGAGGAATCCGATCCTTCGAGCGGACTGCCGCCCATTTTGCCCCTCAGCCCGGTCGATGAGCGCTTTGTCTCTCGCGACGGGGTGATAGAAGGGGACAGCGAGCCGGATGCGGGATCAGAAGCAGCCGAGGAGCCGGAACACGTGGAGGATACGCCGGAAGACGCACCACATTCGGCGGACACAAAGAGTGCACCCGGATCAGAAGAAGAAGCGCCGGAGCGGGAGTAGGAGACAGGCGACTCCTCAGCCAGGGAGGGTCGCTGAGGGGTCGATCAGCCCTTCAAACAGGGAATCCGGCAAAATATTTCCGAGTATGAGCGAAATAATGAAAAGAACCAGCGTAAGCGCGAACAAGATGAGCAGGGCGTAAAATGTTCCCTTGAGGGCCTGCTTCCAGTTCGACGCGACCTCTTTCCGTCTCTGTGCACGTGAGAGCGGGCGGCGGTTCTGTGTATACCGGTACAAAAACGTGCCGCATTTGCCGCACACGGTCTTGCCGTTTTCGTTGTCCGTACCGCATTTGGGACATATCATAAGGCGCCTCCCCGGGTGGATCCCGGCCTGTGAAATCAACATAAATGCGTGAGGTGTGGCACATCACACAGTCACGATCCGGTATATGTAGTAGAACACAACCGGAGCGGTCTTTCCACACTTCACCTTCTCGACAGCCACCAACTCGTGCCCCCTGCCTCGCGGATCGCGCGGCTTGGACAAAACCATCCCCTCAGTGTAGAATGTGGACATTCCGGTTACCGAGGTGGAGGGTACATGGATCTCAAATCGGTTTTTGCGCTGGTCGGTGGACTGGCTCTTTTTATCTTTGGCATGTTGCAGTTGGGCGAAGGTCTGCAAAAGGCGGCAGGCGAAAAAATGCGCCGTTTTCTGCAGCTGCTGACGGGCAATCCGATCCTCGGAGTACTGGTCGGCGCGCTGGTCACCGTCATATTGCAGAGTTCTTCCGCGACAACTGTGATGGTCATCGGGTTTGTCAGCGCCGGCCTTATGACATTGCCGCAAGCGCTCGGCGTCATCTTCGGCGCGAACATCGGCACCACGGTCACGGCCTGGATTGTGTCGTTCAAAGTCGATGAATACGCCTGGATTTTTGTCGCGGTCGGATTTGTCACGATGTTCTTTTTCAAAAAGGAAAAAGTCAAACACATCGGGCAGGTCATGCTCGCCTTCGGCATCTTGTTTGTCGGACTCAACACGATGGGGGCCGCCCTCAAACCGCTGGGACAGAGTCAGGCGTTCAAGGAGCTTCTGCTGTCGATCAAGGATGTACCCGTCCTCGGGTTGATCGCGGGTACGTTGACCACGGTGGCAGTGCAAAGCTCGTCTGCCTCGATCGGACTGCTCCAGTCCCTGTCCCGGGTCGCGATCGACGGGGACGGCACTCCGCTGGTCTCCCTGTATCAGGCGATTCCGATCCTTTTAGGCAGCAACATCGGAACCACCATTACCGCGGTGCTTGCCTCCATCGGTGCCAAGCGAAACGCGAAGCGCGCCGCACTGGCCCATACAATCTTCAATGTCACGGGTTCGCTGATCTGCATGTTGTTTCTGGTTCCCTTTACCAGGCTGGTCGAGAAAATTTTGCTGTTGGTCGGCAACACGATGTTGCCCGACAGCGCCTCCGGGGTCTCCGACATGATGACCCCCATGGCGGAGGACATGATGACCGGCATCGCGATTTCCCACACCACCTTCAACGTGGCCAACACCTTGATCTGGATCCCGCTGATTCCGATCATGGTGATTCTGATCCGGTTTTTCATCCGCGGCGAGGATCCGGCCGACCTGCGGGTGGTGCGCTTTTTGGACTACAAGATCATCGGCAATCCGGTTGTGGCGATCGACCTGGCCAACCAGGAAATCACCCGTATGACCGATCTCGCGCTTCAGATGCTGACCCGCGCGCGGGAGATGCTGCTGGCCAACGACCTGTTGATGGCAACCGAAATCGACGAGATGGAAGAGACGCTGGACTTTCTGGAAAACGAAACCGTAAAATACCTGTCGACCATCTTTGCCTCCGCGGCGGTGACCGAAGCCGCGTCCACCCGTGTCGCGGCGATGATGCACGCGACCAACGACATCGAACGGATCGGGGACTACGCCTGCAACGTCATCGGGGCGGTCCGTCATATGCAGCAAAACAAGCTGGTGTTTTCCGAAGATGCGCTCGGCGAACTCGACGAAGCGTTCCAGCGCATTGAGCAGATGGTGCGGGAGAGCTCACAGGCGCTGCACGGGTCGGATCCCGTGCTTGCGGGGATGGTCATCAGCCAGGAAGACGAGATCGACCGGCTGGAGGACAGACTGCGCACCAGGCACCTCGAGCGACTCAACGCCGGATTGTGCGACCCCCAGGCGACGGTCATTTTCCTGGAACTGATCCATATTGTCGAGCGGGTTTCGGATCACTGCAAGAATCTTGCGGAAGTCGCCGCAAGCGGATCCCACTACAAAGTCCATCGTATAGAGGAAGTGTCCCGCGGCTGATGGCCCGGGCAGGAGGAAACGGCAATGGCGGATCTGGGAGAAATGACGGCCATCACGGTCAGTGATCTGGAAAGCTGCCTCGGCAGCACCAAGATCGCGGCGTTTGTCCACGATGCGGAAATGGGTTTTCTCGACCAGACCGTCCGGATCGCGGACCGCATCGCCTGGGATGCCAACTTGCAGGCGGTGTTCATCTCCGGGCCGACCGCGTCCGGGAAAACCACCTTTACCCACCGGCTGGCCTCCGCGCTTGCATTTCTCGGCCGACCGACCTGTCTGCTTTCGATGGACGATTACTATGAAGACAAACAAGCATTGACGGACGAGTTCGGCCGGCCGGACTTCGAGTCGATTGAAATGCTGGACACCGCGCTGATGATGGACCAGATCCAGATGTTGCTGGACGGATTCGAGGTGCATGTCCCGCATTTCGACATGGTCGAGCGGCGCCGCATCTACACCTCCGATCGCATTCGCAAAATTCCGCCCGGCGGCATTCTGCTGGTTGAGGGGCTGCATGGCCTTTCCCCGATGGTGCTGGGCAGTCTGGAGCGGGACCGGGCATTGGGGGTTTTCATCATGCCGTTCGGCACACTGTTGGACAGCAACAGGCTACTCCAACCGCGGGAGATCCGCATGTTGCGGCGTATCTCGCGGGATTCTCACCATCGTGGCGCTTCGGCGCTGGAAACGCTGGACTACTGGCCGGTGATCGATCGCGCCGAACAGGCGGTTTTCCCGTCCTATCTCGCGACTGCCGACGTATTTGTCAATTCGCTGATCCCATATGAATTTTGCGTCATCCCCCACCTTGCCGCGGAATGTATCCGGGACTCCCTCGCGGCCTGGCGGGAAGGCCGGCTGGATCACTCGGTTTATCTGGGCGGCAAGGGGTTTGCGGAGGCTGCCAAAGCCGCCGCGGAAAGTGAGCGGCTGCTCTCCCTGGTCGACCGGATCCCCCGCCTGGCGGTCTCGAACATTCCGGACATGTCCATCTTGAACGAATTTATCCGATAGCACATATCGCGTCCGACTCCCCGACAGAAGCGGACGATAAGAAAAAGGAGTGCGCCAACGCATGCCGATCCGAGTGCCAGACAACCTGCCTGCGACCGCGATCCTCGAAGAGGAGCTCGTGTTTGTGATGTATGAGGGACGTGCGTACCGTCAGGACATCCGACCGCTGCGCATTTTGATCCTCAACCTGATGCCCAACAAGGTCGCGACCGAGACCCAGCTCCTGCGCCTGCTTTCGAACACCCCTCTCCAGGTGGAGGTCGATCTGGTTTATACCGCTTCCTACAACCCCCGCAATACCGCAAACGAGCATCTGGTGAAGTTTTACGAGACCTTCGAAGACGTCCGGGATCGCCGATACGACGGCATGATCATCACCGGTGCGCCGGTCGAGCACATGCCGTTCGAGGAGGTTGCGTATTGGGACGAGTTGTGCGAAATCATGGATTGGAGCAAGACCCACGTCTATTCGACCCTCCACATCTGCTGGGGCGCACAGGCTGGTTTGTACCATCATTACGGGGTGCCCAAGCATCCGCTGCCACGCAAAATGTTCGGTGTCTTCCCGCATTCGATGAGTTATACCCGTCCGGTGAAACTGTTTCGGGGATTCGACGACGTGTTTCACGTCCCCCATTCCCGTCACACCGAGGTCCGGCGGGAGGACATCCTGGCGGTGCCGGAGCTGCGGCTTCTGTCCGAGTCGCCGATGTCCGGCGTCTATGCGGTATCCGACATGACCGGCCGGCAGATTTTCCTGACCGGACACTCGGAATACGATCCAGAAACGCTCAAGGAAGAATACATCCGGGATTTGGCCAAGGGCCTTGGGATCGACATCCCGTTCCATTATTTTACGGACGACGACCCGGCGGGTGCGCCGCAGGTCACCTGGCGGAGTTCCGCCTACCTGATCTTTGCGAACTGGCTCAACTATTACGTGTACCAGATGACGCCGTTCAACCTCGAGAACCTGGCCGATGTCGGCGACGCGGCCGCTGAAAGCGCGGAATAATCAACACAGGAGGCAACACATGGCTACCACTCTCACCATTACTTCGGACAATTTCCAAACACTGCTGGGAGGCGATCTGCCCCTCATGATCGATTTTTGGGCTCCATGGTGCGGACCTTGCCGCATGGTCGGACCGTCGATTGAGCGGCTGGCCGAGCAATATGCGGGGCGTGCGGTCGTCGGCAAGCTCAACGTGGACGACGAAACCGCCATCGCTCAGAACTTCCGGATCATGAGCATTCCCACGGTGATGGTGTTCAAAAA